>NZ_VMLA01000004.1:0-40408 GCF_013276425.1 Streptococcus sp. 3874
AATCATTACCGTGTCCTCAGAACTGAGAGGAGTTCTTGAAATCGTAAAACCACTTTGAACAAGAGTTACTTCAACCCATTGGCTCCGACGGAGTAAGTTGCTTTCGTGGATACCAAAATCAGCCGCAATTTGTTCATAAGTTCGATATTCTCGCACATATTGAAGAGTGACCATAAGAAGGTCTTCTAGGCTTAGTTTAGGTTTTCTTCCACCTTTTGCGTGTTTAAGTTGATAAGCTGTTTTTAATACAGCTAACATCTCTTCAAAAGTGGTACGCTGAACACCAACAAGACGCTTAAATTGTGCATCAGTTAGTTGTTCACTTGCTTCATAATCCATAGAACTATTATACCATATATTGTTTCGCAGGAAAGTCTAATATATAAATAGCAACTTACGACTATTTACCCCACTGTACCTCCTATGAAGAGTATACAGTCTAGTAGCAATTATACCACCCCCCCCCCGAATTTTGCAAGGAAAAACATTTGATTTTTTAGGTTTTGTAATTCGAATGTGATAATGTCTTTAGTAAATCGAACGTGAAAATGTCCCATTTGATAAAATAGTCGTATGAAAAGGATCCAACTGAATATGAATGAAACGAAAAAATATCTTGTGATAAAAGCTATAGACCAAGGAAAGAAAACAAAGAATCGAGCCTGTGTCGAACTCAATCTTTCTAAAAGACAAATCAATCGTCTGCTACTAGCCTATCAACAGAAAGGAAAAGAAGCCTTCAGACACGGAAACAGAAATCGAAAACCAAAACATGCAATCCCTGATGAAAGCAAAATAATTGCCCTCAATCTCACCATTTTTTTTGGGACATCATCACTTTCGATTGACAGCCTCAATCCACTATAACTCTGCACATAAAAATGGAGAAGATGGCAATCCTCTTCTCCAAATATTAACTTCTTTACAAACCAACTATAGTTGACAAAGAACCTAAAATCAATTGATAACACAAGGTCAAGTCGGTCAACTCTTTCAACTGAAGCCCTGTCAATTCTTCCCATTTATCAATTTTGTATTGGAGAGAATTGCGGTGCAGATAGAGTTGCTGGGCTGTTTTTGTTAGGACAGCACTATTTTCCCAAAGGGAGAGAATGATTTCCTGAATCTGATCTTGATCCAAAATCATCTGGTGTAGACATTCCTTGATTGGCTTCAAGTCCACGAGCCTTTCTCCCATACTCCAAAGATAGAGCTGTGAAAAAGTATGAACACCTTGGTGACCCTGACGCCACCAAGTCTTAAACAAATCTCTCTCTGCTTTAATCAAGTCTGATAGGGCTTGATGTCTTGCCTGAGACCAAACCTGGCCTAACATGATAGAGAGACGAAGTCCAAAGTCATACTCAACCGCTTCAATCGTATCAGATAAGATTGAACGTACAGAGGTGTACTTATCTTGTTGCAGCACGAAAACATAATCCTGAGCTCCGACCTGAAGCACCGTCTGACAATTCGGAAAAAGAGTCCGCATCATATCTAGCCAAGAAGCCAGATTTTCCTGCTGAAAATAGGAAAGATGGCAATACACCAACTGAATCTTTTTAAAAGTTTGCGGTGCCTGACCCTTCCCCTCAATCAGATAGGAATACCAAGGATTGAGCGAACGAGCCTGCTCCTGCTGGGTCAAAAGGGAAATCAACTGCTTTTCACGCTCACTGAGCCCAGCTTTCTCCAGCAAAATCCACTGCTGAGAAGCTAAAGGGAGAGTGAGATAGCCCTCTTTCTCTACTGGTTGGTCTGAAATCTGAGCCTCAGGAAACCAGTCTTGTAGTTCTTTTGTCATCATGTCCTAGCCCTCCACTTTTTGGATGCACCACCAAATCAAGCTCTCAAGACGTTCCAGATTTTCAGTCATATGGAGATAGCCCATCACAGCTTCAAAACCTGTGGACATGCGGTAAGTCACCACATCGGCATTTTTAGCCTTTGTGTGGCTATTGGTATTGCGGCCACGTTTGTAGATTTCTTTTTCTCTTTCCGTTAGGACTTGCTCCTCTAACATGAGGGAAATCAGGCGAGCCTGAGCCTTGGCCGACACATACTTGGTCGCTTCTTGATGGAGTTTATTGGGTTTGGTCATGCCTTTGAGGATGAGGTGACGACGAATATACATGGAATAAACCGCATCTCCTTCAAAGGCTAGCGCAATCCCATTAATGAGATTGACATCAATCACGTGTCCACCTCACTCCATCCTTGGTGTCAAGGAGCTTAATTCCCTGAGCAGCCAATTGATCACGGATCTGGTCCGCTATCGCAAAGTCACGATTGGCACGCGCCTCTTGGCGTTTTTGAATCAAGTCTTCAATCTCTGCATCCAAAGCTTCCTCAACAAAGACAATTCCAAAAATTTCTAACATATCTGCAAGAGCTTGCTTGACACTTGCATCATAGTTCCCTGAGTTGATCCATTTGGCCATTTCAAAGACAACTGTGATACCGTTGGCAGCATTAAAATCTTCATCCATAGCTGCTACAAACTTATCTTTAAAGTTTTGTAACTCTTGGGCATCCACGTTTCCTGTAAATGGTTGCTCATAAGTATTCTTCAGATACTTGAGATTGGTCTCGGCATCGCGAACTGCCTTTTCCGTGAAGTTGATAGGCTTACGGTAGTGCTGGGTCGCAAAGAAGAATCGAAGTACTTGCCCATCAAGAGTTTTAAGGGCATCGTGTACCGTAATGAAGTTACCCAAGGACTTAGACATTTTGACATTGTCGATATTGACAAAGCCATTGTGCATCCAGTAGTTAGCAAAAGTCTTGCCTGTTTTAGCTTCAGACTGGGCAATTTCATTGGTGTGGTGTGGAAACTCTAGGTCAGCTCCACCACCGTGGATATCAATGGTATCACCTAAAATCTCTGTCGACATGACTGAACACTCAATATGCCAACCCGGACGTCCAGGTCCCCAAGGACTATCCCAAGAAATCTCACCTGGTTTGGAAGATTTCCATAGGGCAAAGTCTACAGGATTTTCCTTACGAGCCGTTTCTTCATCGATACGACCTGAAGCACCTAGCTCCAAATCTTCCAAGGTTTTATTAGCCAATTTGGCATAGTTATGGGATTTTTCCACACGGAAGTAAACATCCCCTTGACTCTCGTAGGCAAAGCCTTTTTCAATCAAGTCTTCCACAAAACGGATGATGTCTGCCATAAACTCCACCACACGCGGATGGCGAGTCGCAGGTTTGACGCCCAAGGCCGTCACATCCTCACGAAAGGCAGCGATGTACTTGTCCGCAACCTCCTGAGGCGTGATGCCTTCTTCCCTGGCACGGTTGATTATCTTATCATCTACATCCGTAAAATTGGAAATATAGGCAACCTCATAACCACGATACTCAAAATAGCGACGAATGGTATCAAAAGTCACCGTTGAACGGGCATTCCCCACGTGGATATAGTTGTAGACGGTTGGTCCACAAACATACATCTTGACTTTGCCGTCCTCGATTGGGACAAATTCTCGCAAATCACGAGACATGGTGTCGTAGATTTTAATCATAAAATAATAGTCAGGAAAACCAAAATCAAAGAACACTTAGTTTCATCACTAAGAGTTCAATTGAATTTCAGTCCGAATATCTCTACACTTCGGAATCCCTTACTCCTTTCTCATTCAGATAAACCACCTGAGTCTGTTTGACAAAGCCAATTTTTTCATACAAACGTTTGGCACCTACATTGCTATCCTCTACTGCAATTTGGAACTCCTTATCATTTTGCTCAATTAGTTGGTTGACAAGGGATTTTGCTAAGTAGCTTCCATAGCCTTTCCCACGTTCAGGTTCCAATATTGCTAAACCGTAGAAGTAATTCGTATTAGTCGATAAATCTACCGTGCAAGTTCCAATAACCTGACCGTCTTTTAACAAAATATACAAGCGACTTTCTGGATCCTTCAGAGCTTCAGCGACATATCTATCCACAACTTCTCTAGATTCATGTTCCTCTGAAAATGCCTGAAATTTTAACTGACTAATTTGATCCTGATACGAACTATCTGCTAACAAAACTTCAAGATTGGAAAGATTGGAAACATTTCCTAACGGATAAGGTTTTCTATCCTTACCTAACCAAGTTTCTGTCTCTTCATCCTCGACCAATCCCCAATTATTGACAAAATCAGGATGACGCTCTAGAAAAATACGCTCTGTCTGAAAAGTGACTGAACAAATAGAGAAAGAAGCTGTTTCTTTCTCAAAACTCGTAAACAAAACACGCGCAATTCCCTGACGGCGATGATCTGGATGAACCAGTATCGTCACTTCCACATCTTGATCATCTGCATAAACAGTTAAGAGACCAACAAGTTCGCCTTTTTCATAATAAAGGAAAAAGGCGGGCATGTTTGGGTCAAAATTAAGCATGTTAGAGAGATAGGGATCACGATAGGTACCGTCATAGTTTTGGCAACAGTTAATTAGTTTTTTCGCCTCAGATAACTCCTCTTGGCTTAACTTGTTTCTTGCTTGAATCATATAGGTATCCTCTACAAACCAGACGATCTATGACTGGCTTCTTTAGCCTGCTCGAGTTTATTAACATAATACTCTCGTTTTTCTTCGACTTCGTGAATGACAGGCTCATCCTTCTTACCATGAAGGCGGACAATCTTAGCCGGAATACCGACAACCGTCACATCACTAGGTACATCTGCCACGACAACTGCTGCTGCACCAACCTTGGCATTTTCACCGATTTCCACTGGTCCGATGACTTGGGCATGAGCCGATATGAGAGCTCCCTTTCGAACGGTCGGATGGCGTTTTCCAACATCCTTACCAGTTCCACCAAGAGTCACCCCGTGATAAAGAAGAACGCCTTTTTCAACGATCGCTGTTTCTCCAATCACCAAGCCTGAACCGTGGTCGATAAAGACACCTGAATCAATCTGGGCACCTGGATGAATCTCAATCTGAGTCCAAAAGCGCCAGAACTGACTGTGCATACGAGCCAGGAGTTTGAAGTCGTACTTCCAGAGAAAATGCGAGAGACGGTGGGCCGCCAAGGCCTTGACACCTGGATAAGTCAGCAAAACCTCCAAAGTGGTGCGGGCCGCTGGATCATTTTCTTTTACGATATCAATGGTTTCGCGCCACCACCCCATACATTTCTCCTTTTCTTACTCTGAATCTTTTGGTGTCTCTGTAAATTCTTTCTTAGGTTTGTGTTCCTTGTGATGACGTGGGCGGTGAGGGCGCTCAGACTTTTCACCTTTTTCATCATGCTCAGGTTTTGGCGGACGAGGTAGAAGAGCCTTCATAGAGGCATCGATACGGCCTTTTTCATCAATCTTGATAACCTTAACATCAACTTCATCCCCGATTTCTACCAAATCCTCTACACGATTGGTACGAGTCCAAGCCATCTCAGAGATATGAACAAGGGCATCTGTCTTATCAAAGAGGTTAACAAAGGCACCAAATTTCTCGATACGAACGACTTTAGCACGGTAAACTTCATCCACTTTGGCTTCACGAACCAAACCAGCAATAATTTCTTTGGCACGGTTAATAGCATCTTGGTCACTAGAGTAGATAGACACATTTCCTTCTTCGTCTATATCAATCTTAACACCTGTTTCAGCGATAATCTTGTCGATGGTTTCTCCACCCTTACCGATGACAATCTTGATCTTGTCCACATCGATCTTAATCGTATCAATTTTCGGAGCAGTTGGAGCCAATTCTGGACGGACTTCTGGAATGGTTGCTTCAATCACATCAAGGATTTCAAAACGAGCTTTCTTGGCTTGGGCAAGGGCTTCAGTCAAGATTTCTGCAGTGATCCCTTGGATCTTGATATCCATTTGAAGGGCTGTAATCCCATCACGAGTACCTGCAACCTTGAAGTCCATATCTCCAAAGTGATCTTCCAAACCTTGGATATCTGTCAAGACTGTGTAGTTATTTCCATCTGAGATAAGTCCCATAGCAATACCAGCTACTGGCGCCTTGATTGGCACACCACCAGCCATAAGGGCAAGAGTACCCGCACAGATAGAGGCTTGAGATGAAGAACCGTTTGATTCCAAGACTTCTGCTACTAGGCGGATAGCGTATGGGAATTCTTCCAAGCTTGGCAAGACTTGAGCAAGAGCACGTTCACCGAGAGCACCGTGACCGATTTCACGACGACCTGGCGCACCGTAACGACCTGTTTCCCCTACAGAATATTGAGGGAAGTTATAGTGGTGCATAAAGCGTTTCTTGTACTCTGGATCCAAACCATCAATGATTTGAGTTTCTCCCATCGGAGCCAAGGTCAAGACTGAAAGAGCCTGAGTTTGTCCACGAGTGAAGAGACCGGAGCCGTGCACACGAGGAAGGAAGTCAACAACCGCATCCAAAGGACGGATTTCATCGACCTTACGACCATCAGGACGTACCTTGTCTTCTGTAATCAAACGGCGCACTTCAGCGTGTTCCATTTGTTCCAAGATTTCAGCCACATCACGCATGATGCGGTCAAATTCTTCGTGGTCTGCATATTTTTCTTCATAAACAGCAGTCACTTGGTCTTTAACTGCTTGAGTAGCAGCTTCACGAGCCAATTTTTCTTCTACTTGAACCGCTTTTTGGAGGTCGCTGTTGTAGGCTGCGATGATTTCAGCTTGCAAGTCCGCATCCACATGAAGCAATTCCACTTCTGCTTTTTCTTTACCGACAGCAGCAACGATTTCTTCTTGGAAGGCAATCAATTCTTTGACTGCTTCGTGCCCTTTAAGAAGGGCTTCCAACATGATTTCTTCTGACAATTCTTTAGCACCAGACTCTACCATGTTGATAGCGTGTTTAGTACCAGCTACTGTCAATTCAAGAAGCGATTGCTCTGCTTGTTCTTGACTTGGGTTGATAATGATTTGGCCATCTACATAACCCACTTGGACACCAGCGATTGGACCGTCAAATGGAATATCTGAAATGGAAAGTGCCAAGGATGAACCAAACATAGCAGCCATTGGTGCAGAAGCATTTTCATCATAAGAAAGCACAGTGTTGATGACTTGGACTTCATTACGGAAACCTTCCGCAAACATAGGACGGATTGGACGGTCAATCAAACGCGCTGTCAAGGTCGCATCCGTTGAAGGACGTCCTTCACGTTTCATAAAGCCACCAGGAAACTTCCCAGCTGCATACATTTTTTCTTCGTAGTTGACTTGAAGAGGGAAGAAATCCCCAGTTGCCATTTTCTTAGACATAACGGCAGCAGTCAAGACAGTTGACTCACCGTAACGCACGACAACTGCGCCATTTGCTTGCTTAGCAACCTGACCAGTCTCTACAATTAACTCACGACCCGCAAAAGTCGTTTGAAACACTTGTTTTGTCATTTTAATCCCCTTTGGATTGATGAAATTATACGCCTTGCCTACAAAAATCAAGATACTAAGGGCGTGAAGAATCCCGTATGAAAATAGGAGATTGACGCAGTGTGCGATGCGCACCAGGAAATCTATCTTTTTCACTAGGGATTTAGCCCGTGTTCAATTACTCAAGATACAAATCATTAGAAAGGTTTGATGCTAAAGCATCTAATCCTTTCACGCTAATCGCTATCAGGCGATTAGCTAAATGCTTTACTAACTCTCTCGTCAAATGATATCGATTTGACTCGTTCGTGTCGCTCAAACTAAATACTGAAAAGAACAAATTATGAAAAAATTTCTGTCATAAAATTGAGAATTGACAAAGCCTTTGAAACCCAAATACCCTCATCTTTGTATCAAGTACGTACAAAGTCTATTTTATCATATTTTTCTTAAAAAGTGCGGTCTTTACCATTAAAAAGGAACCATTCCCCTCACTTGAGAAGAATGGTTTTCTTTTTATTATCCTAGAGACTGATGATTAAACAAGGCATGTGTTGCTTGGTGGATGTATTTTGCTGTATCCGCATTGTTCATAGTGTAGAGATGCACACCGGCAACATCCTGAGTTACCAAGTCCACGATTTGGTCCACTGCATAGGCAAGTCCTGCTGCTCTGAGCGACTCAGGGTCATGCTCATACTTGTCTAAGATGGATTTAAATTTGCGTGGAAGATGGATATTCTCACAAGTCTTCAAGAGGCGGAGAGCCTGATTTCGATTCAAAATTGGCATAATCCCTGCATGAATGGGAACATCAATCCCAGCCAAGATGCACTTGTCTTGGAAATCATAGAAGCGCTCATTATCAAAGAAAAGCTGGGTTACGAGGCTCGAACAACCTGCATCCACTTTCTTCTTGAGATTTTGAATATCTAAAATCTGATTTGGCGAATCTGGGTGCCCTTCTGGATAGCAAGCACCAACAATATCAAAGTGAGGAGCTTGTTCCTTGATGAACTCAATTAAGTCCGTTGCATAGCGGAAATCCTTTTGCGGCTCCACATCTGGAATAATATCCCCACGAAGAGCCAAGATTTTCTGCACCCCAACCTTGTCCAAGTCCGCAATGGTTTCAGCCACCTTGTCCTTAGTCAAATAGATGGCTGGCAAGTGGGCAATGGTCGGAATCGCCAAGTCATTTTGGATAAAATCAGCCAAACGGACCGTCGTTTCCTTGATATTAAATTTATTATTGCTGGCAGTTACACTGATAAAGTGGGGAGTCAACTCCTGCATATCTTGAAGGGCAGAAATAATGTTATCATTACCCACGGCTGGGTTGGGAGGGAACACTTCAAATGAGAGTGACGGTGTTTGGCGTGACATAGTCATTATCCTTTTCTAGTTAATTTTTTTCGTTAGCTGGATTCCTAGAATCCAAGTGAAACAGGCAGATTGACCAAACAGCGCTTCTTGAGAAATCTAATCTTACAATTTCTCACGCGCAGCTTTCGCTGCTTCAACAAGGCGGATCAAGCTTTCTTTTGTTTCTGGAATACCACGTGTTTTCAAACCACAGTCAGGGTTGATCCAAACTTTCTTGCTTGGCACTTTAGCAAGGATGGCTTCGATTGTATTGTCGATTTCGCCTTCATTTGGCACACGAGGAGAGTGGATATCGTAAACCCCAGGTCCCACTTCTGTTTGGAAGTTTTTCGCTTTGAGTTCGTCCAAGATTTCAAGGTTTGAACGGCTAGCCTCAAAGGAAATAACGTCTGCATCCATGTTGTCGATAGCTGGGATGATATCTGTAAATTCTGAATAACACATGTGAGTGTGGATTTGTGTGTCTGGCGCTACTGTTGAGTGTACCAAGCGGAAGGCAGGAATTGCCCAGTCAAGGTAGTCTTCGTACCAGTCGCTACGACGGAGTGGCAATTTCTCACGAAGAGCAGCCTCGTCGATTTGGATGATCTTCACGCCAGCAGCTTCAAGGTCAAGAACTTCATCCTTGATAGCAAGAGCGATTTGAAGAGTAGAATCCTTGATAGAGATGTCTTCACGTGGGAATGACCAGTTGAGGATGGTAACAGGTCCAGTCAACATACCTTTAACAGGTTTGTTTGTACGGCTTTGTGCATAGCTAGACCATTTAACAGTGATAGGGTTAAGACGAGTGACATCACCCCAGATGATTGGTGGTTTCACCCCACGCATACCGTATGATTGTACCCAACCATTTTTAGAGAAGAGGTATCCTGACAAGTTTTGACCGAAGTACTCAACCATGTCATTACGCTCAAATTCACCGTGAACAAGGACATCAAAGTCAATATCTTCTTGCCACTTGATCCATTCATCGATCGTTTCAGCAAGGAAAGCGTCGTACTCTTTTTGAGACAATTCACCTTTACGGTAAGCCAAACGTTTGGCACGAACTTCTTTTGTTTGAGGGAATGAACCAATCGTTGTTGTTGGAAGAGCTGGAAGTTTGAAAGCTTCTTCTTGGATAGCTTCACGTTCTGCAAAGGCTGGCAAACGAGTGTAGTCTGTGTCTGTCAAGCCAGCGATACGCGCACGAAGTTCAGCATTTTCACCAACACGCTCAGTCGCAAAGAGTTCTTTGTTGGCTGCAAGAGCTTCTGAACCTTGACCATTGCGGATAGCATCCAAGTCACGGATTTCATCCAATTTTTCAACTGCAAAGGCAAAGTGGTTCAAGATAGCTGGTTCAAATTCTTCGTTAGCTGTTGTAAATGGCACATGAAGAAGTGAGCATGAGCTTGTCAAAACGATGTTTTCAGCTGGGATTTGCTCAAGAACAGCCAAGCTCTTTTCGTAGTTGTTGCGCCAGATGTTTTTACCATTGACAATACCTGCATAGAGAGTCTTGTCAGCTGGGAAGCCACCTTTAACGAGTTCAAGAGTTTTCTTACCTTCAACAAAGTCAAGACCGATAGCATCTACTGGCAAGTTTACAAGGTCAGCGTATACGTCACGAACATCACCGAAATAAGTTTGAAGCAAGACTTCAAGACCTTTTTTGTCAGCCAAGAGTTTGTTGTAAAGGTTCAAGAAGAGAGCTTTTTCTTCAGCTGTCAAGTCTTTTACAAGAGCCGCTTCATCCAATTGGATGCGAGTTGCACCAAGTTCAGCCAATTTAGCAAAAACTTCTTGGTAAGTAGCCACTAAGCTATCTACGAAGTCGTCTGCTTTCACGCCTTCTTCAAAGTCTGACAATTGAAGGAAAGTGAAGGGACCTACAAGAACAGGACGAGTGTTGAGACCAAGTTCTTTGGCTTCTTGAAACTCATCAAAAATCTTGTGACCTGCAAGTTTGACTTGAGTGTCTTTTTCAAATTTAGGAACGATGTAGTGGTAGTTAGTGTTAAACCATTTCTTCATTGGGAGGGCGCGAACGTCCCCTTTTTCTCCTTGGTAACCACGTCCCAAAGCGAAGTAGCGCTCAAGGTCAGACAAGTCCAAGTTTTGAACTGAAGCAGGTACCACGTTGAAAAGGAAAGCTGCATCTAGGAAGTTATCATAGTGAGAAAAGTCATTTGATGGAATCTCAGTGATGCCTTTTTCTTTGACAATGTTCCAGTGTTTAGCACGTAAGTCTTTTGCTGCTGCTAAAAGTTCTTCCTCTGAGATTTCTTTTCTAAAGTATTTTTCAGTTGTAAATTTTAATTCGCGGAATTCACCCAAACGAGGGAAACCGATGATTGTAGTTGACATGATGTGTCCTCCAAAATTTGTTGTTGAAACTATCTTAACAGAAAAGAAAGCGTCTGTATAATTGTAAAAAATTAGGGTTTGATATAGTTTGAAACTATATATCTGTTTCGGACAAAAGAAAAAGACTTGAAGCAAACGTCTCAAATCCTTTGTATAGCTTGTTTTATAGCTTTATTTCAGTTAGACGGTTCAAACGCGTTATTAGTAATTCTTATAAGTGACTATGGCTTGTTATTAGAAAAGACTATAACTGATTCTAGTCAACTTTTTCCCTGTTCAAGTCGGACGACTGCTAGTATCTTTCCTAGACTGGCTAAGACTTTTAAGACTGTGTCCAACTGAAGACTAGTCTTACCTGTTTCCATCCTAGCTATGACAGGCTGACTCACTCCACTGAGTTCCTCTAGCTTTTTCTGACTGATTCCTTGCTTATTTCTGGCTTCAATCAACTCGCTCATGATAGCTACTCGCATATCACTTTCAAGGATTTCCTCCTTGCTAAAGAGCTCAGATAGACATCCTTCCAATTACTCCCAATAGCACTATTCTTCATCACTTACCCCTCTTTCTTTTAGATCTATGTATTTTTTGAAAAAATGAGCGAATTATGATTCGATAGATTAATCAGCGGGTTTAAAATTGGGACTAACTTGTTTCTTAACAGATTTTCCTTTTCTAGGGTAAAGCAGATCCTGCTTGCTTAACCCCAATTTTCCACGATGAATCCAATAATAAATGGTTGAAATTCCCACGTTAACCCCTTTAGCCATCACCATCATTTCAGGCGAAAATTTTTGGTTATGTTTTGGTTATGTATAGTGGAGAATCTTTTCCTTTAGTTCCTTGGTCAAGCTTGATCTCTTGACCGATTGCTTGCGATTATTTTCATAAGACTGTTGAGCATAGTCGGCAGAATAAATCTCTTTGAAGCACCCTTTTCCAAGACATTTTCGGACTGTCCTACGCTTAATTTCAGTGTGGATAGTTTGAGGAGCTTTTCCAAGTAGAGAGGCAATTTCTCTATTTGATTTTCCTTCTTTTTTTCCATCATTCGATTAAGCGACGGCTATCGATTGTCAAATGTTTGCCTTTTGTAGTATAATTGTCTTGCATTTCTGTGCCTTTTAATCATTTCAATCTTAAATTGAACTTTTTTACTTGGGTTGTACTTAATCTATGAGGAAGACAAGAAAAAGAATATCAATCAAGTAAAGTCACAAAGTCACATTAGCTCCGAGCAAGCATTGCAAATTGAGGTACTCACACAATGATTAAAATATTTCTCTCTGCCTTTTCTGTCATTCTCTTTGCTATCCCTATCATAGCTTATTCTTTTTTTCCATCTTCTAATCTTAATATTTGGCTATCTACCAGACCTATCTTGGCACAGATTTATGCCTTCCCCTTAGCTACTGCAACTATGGTTTCTATTTTAAGTTTCGTATTTTTTTCCCTATCTTTTTACAAGAAAAATAAACAAATACGGTTTTATTCTAGCATCTTGCTCTTACTATCGTTCATATTACTATTATTCGGAACAGATAAAACCCTTTCTTCCGTATCAAATAAGACTAAAACCTTAAAATTAGTAACTTGGAACGTCGCTAATCAAATAGAAGCACAACATATTGAGCGAATTTTTAGCCATTTTGATGCCGATATGGCTATATTCCCTGAACTAGCTACCAATATTAGAGGTGAGCAAGAAAACCAGAGAATCAAACTATTGTTTCATCAAGTTGGACTTTCTATAGCCAACTATGATATTTTTACTTCTCCACCTACTGATAGTGGAATAGCTCCTGTGACTGTGATTGTCAAGAAAAGTTATGGTTTCTATACAGAAGCTAAAACTTTCCATACAACACGGTTCGGGACAATTGTATTACATTCGAGAAAACAAAATATACCAGATATCATTGCTTTGCATACTGCTCCTCCTCTGCCAGGTTTAATGGAAATCTGGAAGCAAGACTTAACCATCATTCATAATCAATTGGCTTCAAAATATCCAAAGGCTATTATTGCAGGTGATTTTAATGCAACTATGCGTCATGGAGCACTTGCAAAAATAAGCTCTCATAGGGACGCATTAAATGTACTACCACCTTTTGAAAGAGGAACTTGGAATAGCCAAAGTCCAAAACTTTTTAATGCAACAATAGATCATATTTTATTGCCTAAAAACCACTACTATGTTAAAGATTTAGACATTGTAAGTTTTCAAAACTCTGATCATAGATGTATTTTTACAGAAATCACATTTTAATTATTTTATACTCTTCGACAATCTCTTCAAACCACATCAGCATCGCCTTACCTTAGACATATGGTTACTGACTTCGTNNCTAGCTTCCTAGTTTGCTTTTTGATTTTCATTGAGTATTATATAAAATCACCCCTCTAGTGTTCATAAACTAGAGGGGGAATTTGTATCATACTATCGTTTAACGCACTTCTGCATTGATTTTTTCTTCGAGAGACGCTTGGATTTTTTCCATATATCGTGCGACTTCTTCGTCCGTTAAGCTGTCTTCTGGATTTTGGAAGGTCAAGCTATAAGCCATGGACTTCATACCAAGTCCCAATTTTTCGCCTGAGAAGACGTCAAAGAGTTTGATATCTGTCAAGCGTTTCACACCGGCAGCTTGGATAGCGTCCACAACTTCTTGGTGAGTGACTTCTGCCTTTAGGAGAAGGGCAACGTCACGGCTAACTGCTGGGAATTTTGTGATTTCCACAAATGGAGTAGCAGGTTGAAGGGCAGCCTCGATGGCTGAAAGGTTGAGCTCAGCCACATACGTTTCTGGAATATCGTAGGCCTTAGCAGTGACTGGATGCACTTGACCAAGGAAACCAAGAACTTGGTCACCGAGTGAAATCATAGCTGTACGACCTGGATGAAGGCTAGCGATTTCAGATGTTGCTGTATAAGTTACTTGGAATCCCAAGCGAGAAAATAGCGCTTCAAGGATTCCCTTAGCATAGAAGAAATCAACTGGAACTGCTACTGTTTGGAAATCTTTTTCTGCAACCAAGCCTGTCAAGGCAAAGGCAAAACTGTTGATTTCATTTGGAAGTTCTTCTTTTGGATTGCCTGTTTGTTCAAAAACTTTTCCAATCTCATAAAGGGCCAAGTTTTTATTCCTACGAGCCACGTTGTAGGCAACGGTATCAAGGATCCCTGAAATCATATTTTGACGGAGGACTGAACGATCCACAGTCATTGGCCACATGAGTTCAGTAAGGTTACTTGGTTGAGCTGTGAACTCAACTGCTTTTTCAGGAGTTGTCAGAGCATAGGTGATAATTTCTGTCAAACCTGCTCCTTCAGCAATGGTACGAACTTGACGGCGGAGTTTTTGTGTCACAGTCAATTCACCAGCTGTACCATCGTCTTTTGGAAGGCTGGTTGGCAAGCGGTCATATCCATAGATACGAGCGATTTCTTCAAAGAGATCAGCTTCGATTGTGATATCCCAACGACGACATGGGACTCTGACTGTAAAGCTGTCTGCATTTCCAGAAAGACCAAAGCCAAGACGACGGAAGACGTCTTCTACATCAGCATAAGACAGCTCAGTTCCGAGGACACGGTTAACATCAGCAAGGGTTGAAGAAACTTCTACATCTGAAGTATCAAGCTCACCCGCTGAAACGATGCCCTTACGCACCGTCGCACCTGCAAGTTCCGCAATCAGGCTAGCTGCCGCATCAAGGGCTTCATTAACTGTTGCCACATTAATTCCTTTTTCAAAGCGAGAAGATGACTCAGAACGAAGGTTCAGGCGACCACTTGTCTTACGGATAGATTTGCCATTGAAAACAGCAGCTTCAAGGACAACATGACTAGATTTTTCAGAGATTTCTGTTGCTTGACCACCCATGACACCTGCAAGGGCTACTGGCTTGTCTGCAACAGTGATGACTAGGTCATTCACGTCCAAGTCACGTTCTTCACCGTCCAAGGTCACCAATTTTTCACCAGCACGCGCTTCACGCACACGGATGTCAGTCCCTTCAAATGTGTCCAAGTCAAAAGCATGCATAGGTTGACCAAAGTAGAGCAGGATGTAGTTTGTCACGTCTACAACGTTATTGATGGGACGGATGCCTTCGTTCATGAGAAGGTTTTGCAACCATTGTGGACTTGGTGCGATAGTCACATTGTCCAAGATACGAGCTGCATAGTAAGGCGCCTTGCCTGTCTCAATGCCCACAGAAAGGGCATCTGTCGCAGCTTCATTTGTTTCTGTCAAAGTAAATTCTTTAAAGTTGACTGCCTTGTCATATATGGCTGCCACTTCGTGAGCCACTCCACGCATAGAAAGGGCATCTGCACGGTTTGGTGTGATAGAAAGTTCGATGATTTCATCATCCAAGTCTAGATATGAAAAGACTTCCTCACCTGGAACGGCATTTTCTGGCAAAATTTGAATACCATCTGCGAATTTCTTAGGTACAACTGAGTCAGAAATACCCAATTCACCAAGTGAACAGATCATTCCAAGTGACTCTAAGCCACGGATTTTTCCTTTTTTGATTTTGTAATTGTCAGCGATACGAGCTCCCGGAAGAGCCACCATAACCTTGATGCCTGCACGCACATTTGGGGCACCACAAACGATCTGACGCTCTTCTTCTTCGCCAACGTTAACCTGACAAACATGAAGGTGAGTTTCTGGCACATCTTCGCAGGACAAGATCTCACCGACGACAATTTTTGAAAGACCGGCAGCTGGTGATTCGACACCTTCGACCTCGATCCCTGTGGTTGACATTTTTTCAGCCAACTCCTGTGATGGCACATCAATGCCCACCAATTCTTTTAACCATTTATAAGATACAAGCATAATTTAGTTCTCCAGAATGACCATTGCCACACTGGTTCTTTTCCTTTCCTATCATTTCAATAGAAGAATTCTCTTCTTACCTTAATTTCTTTCGCAGTAACCAATCCGTATCTACTTTTTGACCAACCATAAAATGATGTTGGCTAAATTTTTCAAAACCATATCGATTATAAAACGCTTGAGCTTTTGTATTATGCTCCCAAACACCTAACCAAGCCCAAGAAAAACTATTTTTTGTAGCAAGTTCAAGAGCAAATTCAAACAGTTGCTTACCGAATCCAAATCCTTGGAATTTTTGTAGCACATAGAGGCGTTGAATTTCAAAAGCGTCCTCTAATTCTCTCTCAGTTTGAGCACTTCCCCAGTTGACTTTGAGAAAACCAGCTATCTCCTCTTCATGCATAATGAAATAGGTTTCGGAGTCAGGATTTTCCAACTCAGTTGATAAAACTCTCAGACTATAAGCCTCTTCAAAGTATTCCTGTAACTGCTCTTCCGTATTATCATGAGCAAATGTTTCACGAAAGGTTTGTTTGGCAATTTTAGCCAACACCTCAACATCTACCATTTCTACTTTTCTAATCATTATTTAAACTGCTCTGAGAAGCGGACATCTCCTTGGTAGAATCCACGGATATCGTTGATTCCGTAACGGAGCATGGCTACACGCTCTTGTCCAAGACCAAAGGCAAATCCAGAGTAAACAGTCGCATCGATACCACTCATTTCAAGGACACGTGGGTGAACCATACCGGCCCCCATAATTTCGATCCAACCTGTTTTCTTACATACGTTACAGCCTTCTCCACCACACTTGAAGCAAGAAACATCCACCTCAACAGATGGCTCTGTGAATGGGAAGTAAGATGGACGCAGACGGATTTGACGCTCTTCACCGAACATTTTTTGCACAATCAACTGAAGGGTTCCTTGAAGGTCAGCCATAGAGATATTTTTCCCAACTACCAAGCCTTCGATTTGGTGGAATTGGTGACTGTGGGTCGCATCGTCCGTATCGCGACGGAACACACGCCCTGGTGAGATCATTTTCAAAGGACCTTTAGAGAAATCATGGGCATCCATAGCACGCGCTTGAACTGGAGACGTGTGAGTACGGAGTAAGATTTCTTCTGTGATATAGAATGTGTCCTGCATATCACGGGCTGGGTGGTCTTTGGGAAGGTTCATACGTTCAAAGTTATAGTAGTCTTGCTCCACTTCAAAACCATCCACGACTTGGTAACCCATCCCAATGAAGATATCTTCGATTTCTTCACTAGTTTGTGTCAAAACGTGACGGTGACCAGTCGCAACTGGATGACCTGGAAGGGTCACATCGATACTCTCGCTTGCTAATTGAGCTGCAACTTTCTTTTCTTCCAAGAGCTTAGCAGTTTCTTCAAAAGCTGCTGTCAAGACATCACGAGCTTCATTGACGTGTTTCCCAATGATTGGACGCATCTCAGCAGAAACATCTTTCATCCCTTTGAGGATTTCAGTGAGCGAACCCTTTTTACCAAGGACAGAGACACGCAAATCTTGCATCTCTTTTTCATTTTCAGCAGTAATCTGCTTCAAGCTAGCCAGCGTTTCTTCACGAAGCGCTTTTAATTGTTCTTCAATAGTTGACATAATTCCTCCATCAGTCGCTCGTAGATAAAAAGAAAACCACATGCCAAAAACTCCACTCGGAGCGTTGACACGCGGTACCATCCGTTTTCATCTGACAAGTCAGACCTTCATTTCTAAATCCATGCGCAAGTGAATTCACCCAGCTTTCATATAGAGAGCTTGCAGTCACGGCTCTCCTCCCTGATATACTTCCCTTGGGCTACTAGTCTTTCAGATTCCTATTCAATTACTACTTAGTTTATCAGATTTTTACCATTCTTGCAAGACCTATCTTACTTCTGCTTGTTAGCTTATTCTTATCTAACTTTATAGCGGATTGAAATAAGATGAAAACAAATCGATTGGGAAAGTAAAATTAATTTCTATAAACGTTTTAGCAATTGTTTCGTACTATTTTAGATTCAGTCTACTATATATAACCAATCTATCCTAAGTTAACTATTTATAATCGGCTCTCTGTAACAAAATTAAATTAATTAATCCCCCTATAAAATAAAGAGGTTTAGAATTTGATGTCTTCCAAACCTCTTTATTTCATATTTAATGAGATGCTGCCTTAACCGTGATAATATCTAATCATCAATAAACAAACTATTTGAATAAGGATTCTCCATTTGATTCAATCACTCCTTTATACCAAGTAAAGGACATTTTCTTATATCGATTGAATGTACCACTTCCATCATCGTTTCGATCAACATAAATGAGACCGTACCTCTTAGAAAGCTGTGCAGTGGACATAGAAACGCAGTCAATACATCCCCAAGACGTATAGCCCATAATTTCCACACCATCTTGTAGAGCTTCAGCTACTTGCAATAAATGTTCTTTCATATACTGAATTCTATAATCATCTTGGACTGTTAAGTTATTAAATTCATCTTTTATTAGTTGATCTTTAGCACCTAATCCGTTTTCTACTATAAATAATGGGATTTGATAACGGTCATAATATCTATTTAAAATTATACGTAGTCCAATTGGATCAATTTGCCATCCCCACTCAGAAGACTCTAAATAAGGATTTACTAAACCACCAATAATATTCCCTTGTCCTGAATTATACTGTGTTGGAAGAGCAGATTGAGTCACACTCATGTAATAGCTAAAGGATAAAAAATCTACGGTATAATTTTTTAATAACTCTGCATCTTCAGCTGCAAACTCTATGTTAATGTCATGTTCCTTAAAATATCTTTTTGCATAATTCGGATAATAACCTCTAACATGCACATCTGAAAATAGATAATTTAGATTCTCATACTCATGAGTCGCCCATACATCTTTTGGATTTGGAGTCATTGGATAAGCTGGCATAGCTAATACCATACATCCCACCTTAAACTCTGAATGAATCTCTCGAGCAATTTTTGTAACCAAACTCGAAGCGACTAACTCATGATGTATAGCTTGATATAATTCTTGTTTCGAAAGATTCTCCTTAGGTATATCTATTCCTCCACTAGTAAACGGTAATTCCAAAACAGAGTTTACTTCGTTAAATGTAAGCCAATATTTAACTTTATCTTTATACCTTTCTAAAACTGTTCGAGCAAATTTTTCATAAAAATGAATCATTCTCCTATCAATCCATCCATGATATTTTCTTGCTAAATATAATGGAGTCTCATAGTGTGAAAGAGTTACAAGTGGTTCTATCTCGTGAGCATGTAGTTCATCAAACAATTCATCATAATATTTCAAACCAGCTTCGTTAGGTTCTTCCTCATCTCCTTTTGGAAAAATTCTACTCCATGCAATAGAAGTGCGAAAAACATTAAAGCCCATTTCAGAAAACAAGGATATATCTTCCTTATATTTATGATAAAAATCAATACCTAATAATTTTAAGTTATCTTCTGTAGGATTTTCTGTTGCTTCTCCTAATCCACCTTTGGGTAACACATCCTGAACTGATAATCCCTTACCATCTTCATTATATGCTCCCTCTACTTGATTAGCTGCAACAGCTCCACCCCAAAGAAAATCATCTGGAAAAATGGTCATAACTTTCCTCCATTATAATATTACCAGTAATTCCTTAGAATGCTCGATTGTCTGATTATTAGGTAATACTAATACATCTAGAAAATCGTTGGTATTCGTTACAATTACTGGTGTAACTGTTTCGTAGCCTTTACTCTTGATTAAATTTAAGTCCATTTCAAAAATCAACTGATTTTTGAAAACTCTGTCTCCTTCTTCTACATGACTAATAAAACCTTGACCTTTTAGCTCAACAGTATCTAATCCAATATGAATTAGTAACTCAACACCCTCATCACTCTTCAATCCAATTGCGTGCTTAGTCAGAAAAATATTTGTAATTTTCCCATCAAATGGTGCATAAACCTTACCCTCACTTGGGATAATCGCTACTCCGTCTCCAATTAGTTTATCTGAAAATGTTTTATCCTGGACATCGCTTAACGGAATGATTTCTCCTGATATAGGAGAAAATATCATTTTTTTATTTGAAACTCCAACTTCAACTTCTAAATTGCTAGAACTCCCTTCTTCATCGATTCCAAATATATAAGCTAATACAAAGGTAATAACAACCGAAATGACTGCCACAATTAAAGCATTTACAATATTTGATGGCACATCAGAATAAATAAATTGAGGCAACGCTATCAAAGCTGGGACAGCAAATAGATATGCTTTAACACTAGTAAGACCTGCAAATAATCCCGCTAATCCACCACCAATCATAGCTGCATAAAGCGGTTTTTTATATTTTAAAGTCACACCATATAATGCAGGTTCGGTAATCCCTGCAAGTAAGGCTGAGAAACCTGCTGCAAAAGCAATTTGTTTTGTATTATTATTTTTACTCTTTAATGCAACAGCCATCGAAGCAGCCCCTTGAGCTAAGTTTGACCCTAACATTGCTGGAAGAATTAATACGTCTGGAGTAGCAATAGATGCCGCCAAAAAAATAGGTGCAAAAGCCCAATGCATTCCAGTCATAACAATAAATGGCATAATAGCGCCAAGAATAGCTAATGTAAGCCATCCAGCTACACCATACATTTGCCCAACTAGATTTGATAATCCTTCACCAACAATTACTCCAATAGGTCCGACTACAACTAAGGCAATACAGCTTGATACTAATAATACTAGCGTAGGTTGCAAAAAACTCTTAGTAACAGCTGGTGTTAATTTAGCAATCATTTTTTCAATATATTTCATCAACCAAACCATAATAAGAATTGGAACGACTGACGAACCATAACTAGCTGGTGTCACAGGTACACCAAATAAACTAAGAGGATTCCCTGATTGCACCATTTGAACAAAATTTGGATGGAGAAGTACACCTGCTACAGACATAGCTAATGTAGATGTTACTTTTAATTTTTGTGATGCAGAATAAGCTAATAACAGCGGTAAGAAATAATATGGAGCATCCCCAAAAAATGTCAAAAAAGCAATAGTCTGAGAATCTGATTGCAATATACCAAGCATTGGTAAAATAATTACCAAGACTTTCAGCATACCTCCCCCTAACATTGCTGGAATGATTGGAGTCATGGAACCAGCGATATATTCAATGATTCTTTCTAAAATATTCCCTTTGTGCCCTTGATCAACTGAATCTGTTTCAAAATTGCCAAGTTTAATGAATTCTTTATAATAATTGGCTACATCATTACCAAGTATAATTTGATATTGCCCATTCTTTTTCATAATACCTATTACACCTGGTATCTTCTTCACATCATCATCATTGACTAAATTTTCATCTTTTAATTCTAATCTTAAACGTGTTACACAATGGGTAACTCTATTGACATTTTTTTCGCCTCCAATTACATCGAGGATTTTTTGTACTGTATCTTTATAACTCATGGTATTCTCCTATTCTATTAATCTAAATTTTTTGTTAAACGACGAATATGAGCCATCAAATAAACTAATTCACTAGAAGTCAGCAAATAATTGTACTCAGTTTGTATAAACATTGCCACCTGTTCACCACATTCATATTCTCTAGGATATTTATTTTTCATTAATGCTAACAAGTCTTCATCATCATCGTCACAATAAGTTGTATTTTCAACCAAGCGATGGGCAAATAATTTTATATGAGTTATGAATCTATAATAATCAATAGAATCTTGGTTAAACTCAGTACAATAGAAATCTTGAATGATTTTCTCAATTCCCATAATTATTTCAGTGATTTTATACGACTCTTGAAAATTATTTTCTAAATTAGCATTAACAAAATGTAGCGCTATGAATGCAGCTTCGTCAATTGGAAGTTCAATACCTAACTCTTTTTTTATTATTTGTAAAGCCCTTTTCCCAAGCTCAAATTCTTCTTTATAATATTTCGAGATTTCCCAGCGTAGGGGATTCGAAATAATAATCCCTTCTTTATAACGTTCTATGCTCGAAGAAATATGATCCGTTAAATTAATATAGATAATTTCATCAAAATTATTACCCAATGTTATTTTACCTAGGTTAATTATTTTTTCGGTAATGTACACCAACTCCAAAGGAACGTTAATAAACATCTCTGTAAAACGGGTCATATTATCTCTATTTTTGAGAAAAAAACTTTTCTCAATATCAATTGGATTTACTTTATCTCCAATTTTTCTTCCAAAAGCTATTCCCCTTCCAAAAAGAAGAATATCGATATCTTTTTTACTTTGCGCAATTACGGCATTGTGGTTTAGTATTCGTTTTATGATCATAAAATTTCCCTTTTAAAATAAAAGGAACCTACTTAAAAACATCAAGAAACTTCTTCTGATGTGATTAAATAGGTTCCTGCTCACTTGTATTAGTGATAACATCCTTTTATTTCAATTTTTAATGGTGACATGAAGCTTAAATAATTAATAACTCTGTAACCGTTTTTATTTTATGATATTTCAATCTATTTGTCAAGTACTTGTAGAAATTTTTTTATTTTGTGTGATTCGAATGTGAAAATGTCAACAGCCTCACTAAAGAAATGAAAATCATACATAGAAATTTTTAAAAGTTTTCTCTATCGTAAACCTGCCACTAGTTCAGAAGCTATACTAGCTGATTCCAAACGTAATATGGTCATTTCATCTACCTTCCCTAATAATGGCATTGCGCCATACCAAACAATGGTCTTGTTTACCAAAAGAATAGGCGTGACTATTTTTGATTGAGTAAAAGATACTTTAATTTTCTGGCTCTTCAACTGGTCTAGCCATGCTTTATTTGCAACCGTCTCTGGTATACATATCTCAATTTGACTAATCCTAAATTCTTTTAGAAAATTCATCAGTTTTGTCTGGTGCACATAAGGTAAAATAAGCAGACATTCCTGTCTTTCCCCTGCCAAGTCCTCTCTCAACACCTTCTCATATCTACTATCAACATAAACGAATTGTTTCTCCTCACCCTCGATGACACGATAATCCATCTTTCGATAAGCTACTTGTCGTTTCTGAAACATCTTTTCTAAATAAGGAACATGAATATCCACATAATCGAAAATCCGCACCAAAGACTTATCCTTGTAGTTTCTATGAATCCGACCTGCATACTGAATTAAATTATTTTTCCAAGAAAAGGGTGCTGCCAATATAAGCGTGTCTAGCTGAGGCAAGTCAAAACCTTCGCCAATGTATTTTCCAGTAGACAATAAAACAAACCCTTTATCTAACTGTTCTAACGTCTCCATTAAACTTGTTCTATCTCGGACTTTGGTTTTTCCGCTAATAATATAACAGTCATCAACCTCTTTCTCTTTCAATAACTTTTCAAAGACATCTATCTGTTGAATTCGATTGACTAGAACCAAGATATTCCGCCCTTCTGCCACTTGGTCTAGAATATCCTTGATAATCAACTGATTCCTCACTGAGTCAGTAGCAATCCAATCACTAAGCTGTATAAAATTACTTGCTTTGGTCTTTTCAATCTCCAAATGACCAAAAGAAGTGAATCTTAATTGCAATTGCCGTTTAAAATCCGTTTCCCTCTTATCAGCAGTATGGAGTATCTCACCAATTCTCTGAAAAACAATAGGCTCATGACCATTCTTACGCTCAGGCGTAGCCGTCAAACCGTAAAGATACTTCCCTCTAAACTGAGCAACAACTTTTTCAAACATCAAGGCAGAGACATGATGACACTCATCCACAATCATCATCTCATACTCATCCAAAAGACTTTGACTATTTTCCAACTTAAATAGAGATTGGATCATAACGACATCAACCAGTCCACTCAACCATTTCTTAGTCCCACCGTACTGCCCGACATAGCCTATTACCCTTTCACGACCTGATGGCGTATAACGGGTAGCTTCTTCCTCTTCGAAAGTCAAAAAACACTTTAGGCGATCCAGCCACTGGTCTAAGAGTTGCCTATTATGAACTAGGATAATTGTTTTTGTTTTCCGTTCAGAGATAAGAGCAGCACCTAAAACGGTCTTTCCAAAACCGGTCTCCGCATGAAGTAAACCATTTTCTTTAGAAGTCATATCTGACAGGGCTAACTCTTGCTCAAAAGTGAGTTCTCCCTTAAATTCCACTCTAATAGACCTTTGTACCTTTCTCCTATCTTCCACAGATCCCTGCTCATACTCAATGAAAATCAAAGAGCAAACTAGGAAGCTAGCCGTAGGCAGTACTTGAGTACGGCAAGGCGAAGCTGACGTGGTTTGAAGAGATTTTCGAAGAGTATTAAATTTATCTTGCAATGGATACAGCAAACCTCTTGGCAGCCATAAATAATGATCGGATTCTCCAAATAAATACATTCGCTCAGGAATTTGATAGGTTGGCTGTCGCATAGCCTGCTTTAAATAAAATTCGGGATTAGAAAATGAAGCCATATTTTTCAAGAAAAACAGCGTCTTGGGTGTCACAGACGATTTTTCAAGTTGGATCATATTGGATAAGACGACCTTCAACTCCTTATCCAATTCTTCCTTACCTAACTCCTCTTGGATTAACAGTGCCACTTTAGCAGTTGAAACCCTCTGAATTTCTTGTAGATACCTCCATTGGTCTTCATAAGGCTGAAAATGTTCATCCACAAAGACCGTTCGCCCTTGATGATAAGCTTCTCCTTGAAAAGGAAGGGCAATCAAATTACCAAATCCACCTTTAGGAAGAACATCCTGATTTGGAAACATGCGATCAAAAGAATCAAAGGACAGTTGCATACTTTCCTGCATTGCCAGTTCTAACAGTTTCTTTCCAAACAAGCGAGCCTCTCGACTCGGAATCGCTTCCTCAAAGAAGAACCAAATATGGAGTCCGTGACCCGAACGAGAAATCTCTAAATGGGCTTCCATCTGGCGTTCCCTGGCTATTCTTCGAATGGTTAAACCAGCTTCTTTCCAATCTCCTTCATCCAAATCAAGTACCAAAAAATAACAGCTATCATCTAAGTGCATAGGAAAGATACCGATAGCTGTCTCCCCACGAAAATGAGATTTCAAAACGGAATCCGTCAATGTCTGGAAACTCCGTTTTTCAGGTGACAACTGCTTCCAACCATAATCATAGGATGGAAAATACTGAATTTTCCCTTGATCATTGATAAAACTCTTAGCATAAACATCAAAACGGCCAGCAAACACGGAGGTAAACAATTGTAATTTTTCTTGCGTCGTCAAGTGACTACTTTGAAGTTGGAACATCTCCTCGAACCGAGAGCGTTCCATAACAAACTGACTCTTGTCTTTAAGACGTTTACACAAGAAAAACTCACTATCCCCATTAAAAGAAGAAAAGACATCAAGTACTTCTACCACAATTCCATCCAAAGACACAAAAACAGCCATAACAATCACCTCCTTGATTCCTATAGGCTGATTATAACAAGAATAGCTGAAATTGTACACGAAAATAAAATCCGAATAGTACTCATTTTGTATGTGGCTAATATTCCGTCTCGCTCCGGAATGTACGAGGTAAATAGAGTTTAAACGAGCAGTCTATAAAATTCAAAAAACGCATATTATCAAGTGGCCTAAAACTTTGATGATATACGTTTTCTTGTGAGAATATTTACTTCATTTTTTCCTAAAATTCAATGTTTACTCAGTATTAGGATTATAAAAAATCGAGGTCTAAATCTAGATACATTTTTTCTGAAGACAAATCATTTTGACCACCGAGCAAGAGATTTTCAAAAAAAGCTGTTAAAAACTCAGGACGTCGCTGTAAAATCTTTGCATTATCTAATACCAAGGCATCACGAAAATACTTGGCATGTTGCTGAAATGGTGTATTATCAATATCAAAACCAAACTCACGAAGATACTGAATCAAAAAGACCGTTACTGTCCGAGTGTTTCCTTCGCGAAATGGATGAATCTGCCAGATTCCTGAAATAAAATGCTGGATTTGTTTAACCACATCCGCCTGAGTTAGTGTCGCATATGCAACTTGTTTTTCCTGATTAAAATCATAATCCAAGGTCATTTGAATCATGGAGTAATCAGAGTCCACAACACTTTCACCATTCAAAACAGGTTCATTCTTTGTGATATTGGTCTGACGAAATTGCCCCACCGGAATAGAGGGTTCAAATATATCTTGAAACAACTCCTTATGAATAGCAAGTAAGGTCGCAGGACTAAAGCTAAAGCCTCTTCGAGACAATAGTTCTACAATACGTAGAGAAACCAAGTCTGCCTCTTCCGTACTTGCATCAATAGTATGGTGATAAGCCGTTGCATCCTCATAAACCTGCTCGTAAGTCAGTTCACCCCGGGACTGTTTCTCAGCCAAAGATTCCATATACGCTGATGGCACTAGATTGTCAACTTTCTGCAGACCAAAACCTATCCGCCATAAGTCACGCTTAGCTTCATAAGACAAGTTTGGGTTGTCAATGTTGTAAGTTGGTTGCATAGAAATATCCTTTCAATTGTTTTTCTGTGTCATCGGTAAATGGTGAAATTGGGGTGAACTATAAAAAACATTCATAATAAGTTCTATGAAGAAGTAATAAAAGAGTTATACTCAACATCCCATGCACTCATTTGTAATGCCTTTTGGATGAATGGTTTGATTAAATGAATAATTCTAGCTTGCATACTTATCAAACTCATAGGATACACCACTCTGAACTCGTTGGTTTGTTCAAATCCCCCAACACCTGAGAAGAAACTGCAATGTTGTACTTCTCAGAGCGGTTCGAACTTAGAGGGGTTGTTGTGTAGTGAGCTGGTTTTTAATCAAAGCTATAAAATTTTAGTATTTTAATTTTAACTGACTAAATTATTATTCTCTATAAATTCTATAAATTTTTCAGGGGGATATTTAAAAGATTCAATTCCATAAAAATCTTCTAAAGCCCTAAAATTTTCAACTTTATAAGGTGACTTACCACTTATTTTTGCCTGATGTTGTCTAATTTCATTTAAATGTCTTTTACCTTTTTGTGATTTAACTACAGTAACTGTCACTATTTTTTTATAATCAGTTTTTTGCAATCCATAAAAATTTTCTAGTAGGAACAAACTCGATAATATTTTAGCTCTAACGTTAGCATATGGAATATTTTTTGAATTCTTAAACTCTATTAAATATAATTTACTATCAGCATCTACAGGAAGAAGAGGCAGAATTGTATCTACAGATTGCCATTTATCAAAGCTATGTTTTTTAAAAATAATTTCTGAAATCTTATCAAAATTATAACAAGTATATTTAGAGTTTACCAAATTATAGTTAGAATCAGAATCATATGAGCAGGTTTTAATATCGCTACGACATTCAGAAAATCTAATATTAAAATCATGTAATATAGAGAAAATTATTTTACTCACCATCAAAATCCTCCGCTAGCTCCTCAAGGCGATTTAAAGGAACATACATTTGCTCATAAATCTTATCAATCGAGTCAGTAACATCTTCAATAGAACTATTAGCAAGATAATACTTAACAGAATCATTTGTATCATTTTTTTTGCTAAATATATCAATCGCTTCAACTAAATAAGGACTATGGGAATTGATTAAGATATGTAATCCAAATTCTTTCTGAAGTAATACTATAATTTCAGCAAATTTCAATTGCCATTCTGGATGTAAATGGACTTCTGGTTCATCTAAAATGAGTGTCCCATTTTCTCTAATCACACCATTTTCTAAAAGAGATTTAATTAAATAGAACGTTTTCATACCTGAAGAATAATTGATTATATTAAGTTTTTTTTCATCTTCCTCATCTTCTGAACTATTAACAATATCAGTCTTCAATATATGATTTATTTCATTAAACACCAAATTTAATCTGTCAGTTATCTTAGCTCGTAATGTGTAAGTGTTGTTTCTTTCATCTCTAAGCTGCTCCATTAAATAAGCATTATGATCCAATTTTAAATCAATTTTATTTAAAAATTCATTTAAAAATTTAGTTGAAAATTTATTTAAAAATTTAGTTGAAAATTTATTTAAAAATTTAGTTGAAAATAAATTTTCAACTATTGCAGCAGCATCATCTATGTATACTACATCTGTTTTAAAATTTATCAATTTATCTGCAGTAGCTCTATTTTTGTTAACTTCAACATTTATTTGTTCATCTTTTATTCTTAAAGAAATTAGTCCTGTCAATGGGTCGTATATATTATTTATTTGATTATGAAATTCATCAGTTAAATGAGCAGTTAAAATTTGGTTAAAGATAGATTGGTCTGACTGAGATAGAATTTCTTTTATATTTTCAGATAAAACATTTAGGTCCAAATCCTTAATATTTAATACAAAGTATTTTGAATTTCGTTTATTGAATTCATTAATTGATTCAATGATACTCTTCTTAAGGGATTCATTATTATGTTCACTATAATTTTTATCAAGAAATATCAATAAATTTTTTGAAATGATTTTTGTCAATTCTGTATAAAGGAAACTCGGAACGATTCTTCTAGCAATCCCTATTTCAGAATTATTTTTACGATTCATTTCGATATCAGAGAGATAGTCTTCTAAAAAATCATTAATTGCTTTAGTTCGATCGTTAGAAATTTTTTTTATAACATCATAATTGGCACTAAATATTGAAAATAAAGAACGACTTATTGTACTTTTTCCAGTGCCATTTTGACCTGCAATAACTGAAATTCCATTTATTTCAATTTCTGCATTCTTTACATTACCTATATTTTCTATTGTTAGTTTCATATATATTCTCCTTTCACCATGGAGGCAGTACTATCAGTTTAACACAAACTACATAAAAAAGCAGGTGTGAGGTGTAAATCATCTTCCAAGTATATCTCACTTCACACTACTTCACCAACTTCTTCATATCATCAATACGTGCAACTGTCGCGTCGTATTTGGCTTGGTAGTCGGCTTGTTTGTCGCGTTCTTTTTGGACGACTTCTGGTTTAGCATTGGCGACGAAGCGTTCGTTAGAGAGTTTCTTGCCCACCATATCTAGTTCTTTTTGCCATTTAGCCAGTTCCTTGTCGAGACGAGCCAGTTCTTCTTCGACATTGAGGAGGTCTGCCAGTGGCAAGTAGATTTCTGCTCCTGTGATGACGCTTGACATTGCGAGTTCAGGTGCAGGGATGTTTGATGCAATTTCCAAGTGTTCTGGATTTGTGAAACGTTTGATGTAGTTGACATTGCTGTTAAAGAAGGCTTCCAAGTCACTATCGCTAGTCTTAACAAGGATTGTGATTGGCTTACTTGGTGCTACGTTTACTTCCGCACGCGCATTACGAACGGCACGGATCAAGTCTTTGAGACTTTCCACACCAGTGTGAGCCGCAAGGTCTTCAAAGGCTAGATTAACAGTTGGGTATGCAGCTGTCACGATAGAGCCTTCTGAGATTTGTCCAAAGATTTCCTCTGTCACGAATGGCATGATCGGGTGAAGGAGACGAAGAATCTTATCCAAAGTATAAAGGAGAACAGAACGCGTGATGACTTTCTCTTCTTCGTTGTCACTATAAAGGACTTCCTTGGTCAACTCAACATACCAGTCCGCAAACTCATCCCAGATGAAGTTGTAGAGGATGTGTCCAGCCACACCAAACTCAAACTTGTCAAAGTTGGCAGTTGCTTTTCCGATGGTTTCATTGAGGTTGTGGAGAATCCAGCGATCTGTGACATTTCCAGCTTCCTTGTTGGCAACTTTTTCCACATTGGCAGTTGCTTGCTCAAGGGTCAAGCCTTCATTGTTCATGAGGATGTAGCGAGAGATGTTCCAGATCTTGTTAATGAAGTTCCATGAGGCATCCATTTTCTCGTAAGAGAAGCGGACGTCTTGACCTGGTGCAGAACCGTTTGAAAGGAACCAACGAAGGGCATCGGCACCGTATTTCTCGATGACATCCATTGGGTCAATCCCGTTACCGAGAGACTTAGACATCTTGCGTCCTTGCTCGTCACGAATGAGACCGTGGATAAGCACGTTTTGGAATGGTTGACGGCCTGTGAATTCCAATGACTGGAAGATCATACGAGACACCCAGAAGAAGATGATGTCGTAACCTGTTACCAAGGTTGAAGTTGGGAAGTAACGTTTGAAGTCTGCTGAGTCGACATCAGGCCAGCCCATAGTTGAGAATGGCCAAAGGGCAGAACTGAACCAAGTATCCAAGACGTCTTCGTCCTGAGTCCATCCGTCACCTTCTGGAGCTTCTTCGCCAACGTACATTTCACCCTCAGCATTGTACCAAGCAGGGATTTGGTGACCCCACCAGAGCTGACGAGAGATTACCCAGTCGTGGACATTTTCCATCCATTGGAGGAAGGTATCGTTGAAACGAGGTGGGTAGAATTCAACCTTGTCCTCTGTGTCTTGGTTGGCAATGGCGTTCTTAGCCAAATGGTCCATCTTGACGAACCATTGAGTAGACAAGCGTGGTTCAACCACAACACCAGTACGCTCTGAGTGACCAACACTGTGGACACGTTTTTCAATTTTAACGAGGGCACCGATTTCTTCCAACTTAGCAACGACTGCCTTACGAGCTTCAAAACGGTCCATGCCTGCAAATTCGAAGGCTAAGTCATTCATAGTACCGTCGTCGTTCATAACATTGACTTGTGGCAAGTTGTGACGTTGACCAACCAAGAAGTCGTTTGGATCGTGGGCAGGTGTAATTTTCACGACACCAGTACCAAACTCAGGATCTGCGTGCTCATCACCAACGATTGGGATCAATTTATTAGCGATTGGAAGGACGACGTTTTTACCGATCAAGTCCTTGTAGCGTGGGTCTTCTGGATTGACCGCAACCGCAACGTCCCCAAACATGGTCTCAGGACGAGTGGTCGCAACTTCAAGGGCGCGAGATCCGTCTTCCAGCATGTAGTTCATGTGGTAGAAGGCACCTTCGATATCCTTGTGGATAACTTCAATATCAGAAAGGGCTGTGCGTGCAGCTGGGTCCCAGTTGATGATGAATTCACCACGATAGATCCACCCTTTCTTGTAAAGGTCCACAAAGACCTTACGAACAGCTTTTGACAAACCTTCGTCAAGAGTGAAACGCTCACGAGAGTAGTCTACAGAGAGCCCCATCTTACCCCATTGTTCCTTGATAGTAGTGGCATATTCGTCTTTCCATTTCCAGACCTTGTCGAGGAATTTTTTACGACCTAGGTCATAACGTGTAATGCCTTCTCCACGCAAGCGCTCCTCAACCTTAGCCTGAGTGGCAATCCCAGCGTGATCCATACCTGGAAGCCAAAGGGTATCAAAGCCTTGCATGCGTTTTTGACGGATGATGATATCTTGCAAAGTCGTATCCCAAGCGTGACCAAGGTGAAGTTTCCCAGTTACGTTTGGTGGCGGAATGACGATTGAATAAGGCTTAGCCTTTTGATCTCCTGAAGGCTTGAAAACATCAGCGTCAAGCCATTTTTGGTAACGACCAGCCTCAACCTCGGCTGGATTGTATTTAGGTGAAAGTTCTTTAGACATGTGTGTGTCCTTTCTAGTTAATATCTTTAAATAAAATTAGTATGTAGAAGATATGCCTTGATTCAGCACATCTGATTTTTTCAGTATCTTCTATTAGTAAAAAAGAAACTGTATAAAAATTTTACATTAACTTTCTCTCATTATCTTCAGAATATGTTTATCAAAGTCCGATATAATTTTTTGAGTTCGGTTAAATTTTTCATACTCTTGGATGGCTTTTGAGTCTGCTTGTTTCTTGGAAATGCTTCCTTTTCCTTCTAAGATTTCATATTCATTAAAGGATAGAAAGCGATCAATACTATCTGCCAATCCTCGCATTGTAAACGTATTACGGCGCTCAACTAAACCCTCGATATAATCAAAATAGGCTGTAACAGTTCGCTCTAGTTGTCGAATTTCTTTTTCTTGCAAATAATTTTTGACTACCGTTACATCTGATTTGAGCACTCGTCCATCAGGTGCATGTTTCCAAGTAGTTAATCCCATTTTTTCTTTACTAGCATCAGCTTGCTGATAGATAATTTCTGCAGCCGTACTTCCAGTAATTGCATAATGAAATTTATTTTGCACCATAGCATAGAAGTTTTTAGTAATATCCGAGTTTCGATCATAATCTATGGCACATTCGGCAAAGATATCCGTAATTTGTTGATAGATTCGGCGCTCGCTAGAACGAATAGAGCGAATTCGTTCTAAAAGTTCACGGAAATAATCTTGTCCGAAAACTGTCTGTCCTTGTTTCAAGCGTTCATCATTCAAAACAAAACCTTTGATGATAAATTCTTTCAAGGTCTTGGTTGCCCAAATTCTAAATTGAGTAGCCTTGCTGGAATTTACGCGATAGCCAACTGAAATGATAGCATCCAGATTGTAATATTCAAGTTCACGTCGGACAGTTCTATTTCCCTCTTGTTGAACCTGTGCAAATTTTGCACAAGTTGACACCTTATCCAACTCACCACTATCATAAATGTTTTTTAAGTGCTTTGTAATGACACTTCGTTCAACTCCAAAGAGCTCTGCAAGACCTTTTTGAGTCAACCAAAGATTTTCATCTTGTAAAAGGATATCTAGCTGAACATGGCCATTGGGTGTAGTATACAGGATGAAATTAGAAATTTCATTCAAGACAATTTCACCTCCCCCCTTCCATAAACAATTACTTCTCTTTCTTAAACTTTATGCCGTTTTCTTTCAGCTTTTTAACGGTTACAGGACCAATTCCCTTCAAAGCGAGAACTTCTTTTTCAGTCCATTTTTTGAAATCTGAAGATGTACGAATCCCATTTTCAACAAAGATGCGAACAAGATCCATCCGGATTCCCTTCATTTTTTCCTCGCTCATAAAGGAGTACCAGTCTGTAACCTGGGATAGATTTCTTAACACACTGGAATGATTCGAAAATACTGGTTTACGACGGAATTTCTTGGCTTCTTTTGTTAAAAATTCTGTTAAGATAATATTTTCTTGTAAATAGTCAAGCAGAGGATACAAACTAGCTTGTAGCGATTCAACTGAATTTGGACAATAGCATTCTTGTTCTTCAATGTCTAAAATATTGAATTGCCAGTCTTTCTCTATGAAGAATTCAACAGCTTCATCATTGATTTCCACTAATTTTGCAAATAGCTGACTGGCTTCCTCAATTTTTCCTTGAGAAAAAGCAGAGATGATGGCATGAATAAGGATGGTATCATCCCGCTTTCCTTTATTTAATTCTTCACAATAGAAACGTTCAACCTTTAATTCCTGACCAGTAATATGATACAAGGAAAGCATACAGAAGACAAAATTAGGAGGAAAACGTTCTGGTCGCTTACTTAAGTATAAGTTAACCAAGTCCAAAGCCTTAAAGTAAAATTTTTCTGTCATATAATATTCAATCAGAAACATCAGAGCAGACAGGATAGGGCGAGCTTCAAAATAATTCCAACTATTGTATCCGTTCATTTTCCATTTTTCTAAAACTAGAACTTCAAAATCCAGTACTTTTTTAAAGGTTGGTAAATCAAAATCTTTAACTTCTGATAAGAATAAGTGAAAATCAGCCGCAAAATAATCTGGATTGATCTTTAAAACTTGCTTTAACAGTTTATTTCGCTTTTGTGTATTTGGAGTATGCATAGCTTCTCTAAATAAAGCGTGATCCTGATTCCAATCAAAAGTCCTATTTTTTAGTTGGTAATTGATTAGCTGGACATCTGGATACTCTCCATGTTCATCAGCATATTGCATCACTGCTGTATGTAGTTCATCGAAATTTTGAATGGTACGACGTTCTACAAAAGTTGGTTTTTTAGCCATTATTTCTGTCCAAGCAGCCTCTTCTTCAGAAATAATTTTGATATCCAACTTTTGCTGGCGTTTTAATTCTTTTTTTCTATTTTTCTTTTTAGCCATCTATTTTCTCCTCTAACTCATTCTTCAATAGACCCGACTCAACTGGCTTAGATATCCTTTGGGACTCAGCTACAGGCTTGAATGGGAAATCTCAGTTTCTTTGTGATTCGTTTACTTTGAAAGTTATCCCCCAAGCGTGACTAAGGTAGAGTTTTTTCCAGTTACATTTGGTGGTGGGAATCACGATTGAATAAGGCTTAGCCTTTTGATCTCCTGCCGGCTTGAAAACATCCGTATCAAGGCATTTTTGTAACGACCAGCCTAAACATAGGATGGAGTGTATTTAGGTGAAAGTTGATTAGACATTATTTTTTCTCCTTTTATGAATATTTCTTTTATATCTACGATTTATTAATACACTGTGCATGTTGTCACGATACACGTAATATCCATTATGGGTGTTTAAATAGAAATACTGTAATAACCAAATTATAGCCTTCCCAATAACTAATGATAATATGAAACAAACGAAAATAATTATAGTTGAGGCAAATAATTCAGACATCCAATCAGCTGCGGGAGTTATAAATTCGACCAATTTCATCTTAATCTTTAAACCCCAAATAATTTCGGTTAACTTTGGAATAATACTCAACATTAATAGAGTAAGAAAACTATATAGTTGAGTTCGATAGAGGTGTCTATCCATTTTCTCAGTTCTTATTGGTTTTTTCTTATATTTTTTTGTATCAAATTGAGAATTTATTTCTCCAATTAGACTAGGAATTAATATTGGCAAAAACCAGGTTAAAGCATTTATTAATTCATTTTCAACTTGATTAAATATTGCTAACAACAATATACAGATTGTTCCAGTTAGCCATGATGCTATTACTTCTTTGGTATCTTTTGCACCATGTCTAATTAGATTATGAATTCTCCACCAGAATATTAAATAAAGCGCAATAAATGAATTAAATATAAAAATGTCAGTTATTAAATCGGAATGAAAATCAATAGCTTTAGAAATAGTGTCTTTCCCTTTACGATATCTATTTTATTAACTTTTTGAAATATCTTGATTGATCCTACAGTTTTTATAACAGATAATACAAATGGTAATATTAAAAGTATTACAATGATAATCCAGTTATTTATGTGATTTTTACTTATGCCATAATTAATAAAAAAATATTGAGATAAGTTGATTAAAGTTGATTCAACTAGATTTAGGTTATAAAGAATGTAAGTCAAGATTCCGCAAAATATTCCATCCCATGCGTTCATAAAAGCTAAAGATTTAGTACTTTTAGTAAGAAAAACTCTAAACTTATTAAATCGATTTTTATAGTTAAACACATATATTAGTATCAAGGCAAATTGTAAAATTATAACTAATTTAAAATCGGTAAGACAGAATACAATTAGAGATATTATTGGAAAATACGTTAGCGCATACATAAGTATTTTCCAAGTTTGAGCAAAAAGATTCTTCAATCTATTGTCAGTATTAAAATAATACATTAATTTCAATCTTTGCCTCCTAAATCTAATCTAAAGGTTGGTAAATCAAAATCTTCAACCTCTGATAAGAATGGGTGAAAATCAGCAGCAAAATAATCTGGATTGATCTTTAAAACTTGTTTTAACAGTTCATTTCGCTTCTGTGTATTTGGAGTATGCATAGCTTCTCTAAATAAAGCATGATCCTGATTCTAATCAAAAATCCTATTTTTCAGTTGGTAATTGATTAGCTGAACATCTGGATACTCTCCATGTTCATCAGCATATTGCATCACTGTTGTATGTAGTTCATCGAAATTTTGAATGGTCCGACGTTCTACAAAAGTTGGTTTTTTAGCCAGTAGTTCTGTCCAGACAACCTCTTCTTCAGAAACGACTTTGATATCCAACTTTTGCTGGCGGTTTAATTCTTTTTTCTATTTTTCTTTTTAGCCATCTATTTTCTCCTCTAACTCATTCTTCAATAAATCAAACTCTACCTCTGCTGTATTGGATATTCTTACGACCTCGGATACAGGCTTAAATGGGAAATCCCAGTTTCTTTGTGATTCGTTTACTTTGAAGGGTGTACTCCAAGCGCGATTAAGGTAGAGTTTTCCAGTTACATTTGGTGGTAGGAATCACGAACGAAAAAGATTGAGACTTTTGAACTTCTTGAGTCTTGAGAACGTCTTCATGAAGTTGTTTAGATATGTGTGTGTCCTTTCTCTATTGTATTCATTTTATTTTGAATTTGCTTAGCAGCTTCTTCTGCAGACAAATTCGTATTATTTATTTTAAAGTAGTGGTGCAACTCATTCGGTTGATATTGGGAATTTAATTGAAGTGTTTCAGCGGTCTCTAAAATTTCTCTTTCAGATACCTCAATATGCCGTTTTAAGGGTTTGTGCTTTAATCGATTCTCCGTTCGATTTCGACGTATGCACTCTTCAAGACTTGTTTCCAACTCAACAAAAAGAATCTCTTGATGATAATCATCCAACAAATTCTGAATTTGCTTTAAATACATCAGCTGATACTGATTTGAAAAATCAATTACATCTGTTAAAATTACTGATCGCTGATTTCTTGCACTTGCTCCAAGGAATGAAAAAGTGATTCCACGAACAAATTCCCACATTTCCTCTGTATAGTCCTGATAGATTTCTAGTGCAAAATCAATGGCTTGATGGTTATAAAATAGGGTAGCATCCGTCAGTCGAGATAATTCTTGACCAATGGTCATTTTTCCTGATGCTGGAGCACCAATGATGAAAAGATGCATCAAATCACCTCCCACTCGCTCTTCAGCAAGCCATATATCAGACTGTCACAGCGGTTTCCTTGAACATCCTTTCGGTCTCTTATGCGAGCTTCGAGGGTAAAGCCAAGCTTTTCCGCGACTCGTTTACTTTGAAGGTTATATCCAAAGCAAGTTAGTTCAATCTTGTGAAGACCCAAATCTTTAAAGGCTAAGTCAATCAAGGCAAGCGCTGCTTCTGGCACATAACCTCGCCCCCAATAGTCTGGGTGTAAGGTATAACCGATTTCCAGCACATCATCTTCATGGCGATGGTTGAAATCGACAGAGCCAACGATCTTATCCGTTCCTTTGACGACAATCCCGTAGCCTGCTGGGAGATTTTCCTTTTGATTACGCTCCGGAAGAATGTGCTCCAGATAATAAATCTCATCTTCCAAGGTCTTGACTGGAGGAAAACCTGCTGGATAGGCGACCTCTGGCAAACTAGCGTAGGTATGGATATCCTCAGCATCTGCCACTGTACGAACTCGTAGGACGAGTCGTTCGGTTTCTAATCGTTCTGGTAATTCAGCTCTTGACATCCTTCATCCTCGCTTTCTTAATGAAGCTCCCCATAGGGTCTACTCGGTCATCTAAATAGCGATAAACGCGCTGGTGGCCATCCCCATAAAGTAAGTAGGTGCAAAACGGTCATTTCTAAAATGTCCCTTTTCATCCAAAAGTTCTGGGTCAACAAATCGCTCAACAATCTTAGCGAAAATATGACAAATTCCCTCTTCCTCATCAATCCTATCTACCTGACATTCTAACACGACTGGACAAACCTCTAAAATCGGTGCCTGAGTCCGTTCAGAAATCTCGTAGTCTAGCCCCAGGTGTTTCAATTTCTCTCTATGACTGATAAAACCAGCCTGCTCCATCTCGAGCATGAGATTTTCATCAGGAATATTCACAGTAAACTTCTGGTAATGCTTGATTTGCTCAGCCGCATTTTCCTCAGCTCCGACACCAATGGCTAGCCAATCTCCCAAGCTATAAGAGGAGCTACAGGTCGTAATATTGTGTCCAAAATTCTGATCCTGATACCCCAAAATGAAGATAGGAAAACCATAATAGAGTTTACTTGTTTTAAAAGATTGCTTCATAACAAGCTCCTTTGACTAAGACGCAAAAGAAAATCCCTGCCATCTACATGACAGGGACGAATGTGTTTATCCGCGGTACCACCCAATTTCGGGCCAAGCCCGCATCTTTAGTCTTTAAAATAAAAAGACAGAAATATTTCATTTTTTCAGTCATTAGCAACCAGTTTTGACACATTTGTGGACTTCTCAGCGCCGCCACTTTCTGTAAAATGTGGGATTCAAAACACCTCTAATGGCTCTATTGTAGCAAGTTTTTCTCGGAAATGCAAGACTAAAGAAAAATTACTTGAACTTGATGCCATTTTCTTTCAATTTCTTGATGGTAGCTGGGCCGATTCCTTTCAAGGCAAGGAGTTCTTTTTCAGTCCAGTTTTTGAAATCTGAAGCAGACTTGATTCCTTCATCATAGAAAGTCTTGGCACGATCAAGTGGAAGTCCACCCAAATTTGCTGCAAAATCTTCTACAGAATTAACTACTTTTTGAGCTTGCTCTTTGGTAGCTTCTACTGCTTGTTCAACTTTTTTAGAAACAGCCTTATCAGCTGCGCTTGCTGACTGTTCTGCACGCTTCACGACTTTTTTTGTCTCATCTACAACCTTAGTCACAGTACTTGAAAAGGCACCTGCGCGACGGAGGCCATTTCGCAATTGTTTTTTACGATTGAGTTTCTTTGACATGATAAAATCCTTTCAATAAAAAATCCCTGCTCTGACAAGGATTTAACATAAACATTCTATCAAGATTTTAGTGAAAAATCAAGAATCTTTCTCGTTTAATAATTTCGCTCACCAAACAAGCCTTCTGGCAAATCATGGAATCCCTTGCCTACTTTGAAGTTTTCAAACTTACCAAGCAAGAACAGATAAGCATCCAAGCGACTCTCGTAGCGAATCATGGCATCTTTGGCACGCTCGTCCTGGTCTTCTTCGTAAACTTTTTGGCTTTCCTTGTGCGCCATGTCGTTAATCATGATTTGGGTATTGACCCAAGCTTCAAATTCCTTCATAAATTCTTGTTCGTAACTCATTTTTTCTCCTTATTCTAATCCACGGAAATAGTCCGTATCAATCTCACGATAGGGATGGATATCCTGAACGTATTCCAGTACACCTTGGAATTCTCCGTTTTCATCGTGTACTGCAGCATAGGTGATGTGGACAAACTTACCTCGCGACTCAGACTTGAACCACATTTCATACTTGTCCTTGGTCCCCTCACGAAGTCCCTTCATGATAGCCTTGACCTTGTCCAAATACTTAGGCGGATGACAGAGTTCGACATTGCGCCCGACTTGGGACGGCGTTCGTTTGAAAATCATCTCATCAGCTGGCGTATTGTCATTGTAATACTGGAAAATATCGTCTTTATTGACAAAGGTAATTTCCATGGGGAGGTGATTGAGGATGAGATTAGCCTGCTCGACTGAAAGATAGCCATTACCAAAAGACTGCTGACTATGGCGGTCCAGCACTGCTTCCTTTTCCTTAGGGGTAAAGGTAATGGTAAACTGTCCTTCTGGCGTATCAATAACCTGCTGAACTTGACCCTCTGCCGTATCTAGCTGTACAGGCTCCTCTTCACTCTTTTCCTCAACAAAACTCTGGCGTTCTGGCACCCATTTCTCAGACGGACGGATAATAGCATAGCCATAGGCATCGCTCTCCTCCGCAATCTGAAGCCAGTCATCCTGAGTAAAGGACTCAAGGAGAATCATGAGAAGGATAGATTCTTCCTTGAAAATCATACTTTCAAACTCTGTCGCAAAAGCTTCAAAAGCTTCTTTTACGCTGCTAATTGACACTTCTGGTAGTGACTTGGCTGTCGCTAAAGCTGTTTGAAAGAGTTCCCTGATCTGATCATCCACTCCCCACATAACTTTTGGAGGTGAATCGTGTCCATAGCGCTCCATGATGGGGAAGAAGAGCTCTTCCTTACGTTGGTAATGGATGTCAAATTGCCCCAAAAGACCCATCTGACGCACCAAGCCCTTGCGCATCTCCGCCAGCATTTCTTCATCTTCCATAGACTCATAGGTATCCAACAATCTCCGAATACGAATCAAGGCCGCACGGAGGGCTAGATTTTCTTCTTTGAAAATCCGAACTGGGTGACCTGGGTGCTCGGTATCTGCAACTTCGACATCCTTAACAGCATTTTTAAAAAGATTGGCATGAACATCACAGAGTTCCATGACATCTTCAAAGGTGACACCTGAGTCTGAGTTCATCAGCTCGTGCTCCATAAGGGAAATCTCGATGGCTGAAACACCTATAAAGGTCGCATCAAAGCGCTCCTGAACCGACTCAGGAGAGGAGCCATTATGCAATTCTAACAAAATATCCCGCAGGACATGAATTCGTTCATCTGCCATTAGTCTAACCCAATCACTTCGTAACCGTTTGCTTCCAGCGTGCGGACAATCTTGTCCATAGGAGTTCCTTCAAGCTTAGAACCTTGTTTGAGCGATACTTTACGACCAACTGTGTTGCGCATTAAGGGATTGGCAAGGGGTTTAAAACCCAACTCCACTAGAATTTCCAAGACTTCTGGATGCTTGTCCACCACTTCTGCAACGGGAATTGACACATCGATGATATTGTCCATGACGACCTCCTTTGTATGTTCTAATACTCAATGAAAATCAAAGAGCAAACTAGGAAGCTAGCCGCAGGTT
>NZ_VMLA01000040.1:0-11669 GCF_013276425.1 Streptococcus sp. 3874
ACAGTGTTTTGAGCAACCTACGGCTAGCTTCCTAGTTTGCTCTTTGATTTTCATTGAGTATAAAATGCCAGAAAAAGAGCATAAAAGAGTACACAAAAAGAGACAAAAACAAGATCTACTAAATAAAGGTTTTTTATTTGATAGGCTTAGTTGTTCATGTCTCCCTTACCTCCGAGTATTGGTATCTTTATACTATACTTTTAAGGAAATTTTGTCAACAGAAAACTGGAAATTCCAAGCTCTAAAATACGAGTGATAAGCATTAGTACCGAGTTCTTTGTCTTCCATAGGGGCATCCTCCTTGCTCTGATGTAGTATAGCACTAAAAAACAAAATATCATAGTGGACATATTAAAAACTTGAATGTTAATTACAAAGTTTGGTGGGTTGATTTGTAGGCTTTTCATGGTATAATCAAGAGAGTAAATCTTTATGGAGGAAGTATGAAATTAAATATTCAAGAGATACGCAAGCAGTCTGAAGGCTTGCATTTTGAACAAACGTTAGACCTAGTCGCAGACCTGCGTGCACGTAATCAAGAAATTTTAGATGTAAAAAATATCCTTGCAGTTGGGAAAGTACAGTACGAAAACCGTATGTATTTCTTAGATTATCAACTATCTTATACCATTGTTCTTGCTTCAAGTCGTAGTATGGAGCCAGTTGAGTTAGTTGAATCTTATCCAGTAACGGAAGTTTTCATGGAAGGTGCAACTAACCAACTAGATCAGGAAGTTTTAGACGATGACTTGGTCCTGCCTATCGAAAATGGAGAACTTGACCTTGCTGAGAGCGTGTCAGACAATATCCTACTAAACATTCCTATCAAGGTCTTGACGGCTGAAGAAGAAGCTGGCCAAGGATTTGTTTCAGGAAATGACTGGCAAATCATGACAGAAGAAGAATACCAAGCTCAACAAGCAGTTAAGAAAGAAGAAAACAGTCCTTTTGCTGGTTTACAAGGACTATTTGATGGAGACGAATAATGGTTTTGTCAAAAAAACGAGCACGAAAGGTGCTAGAAGAAATCATTGCTCTTTTTCCAGATGCCAAGCCCAGTCTTGATTTCACTAATCATTTTGAACTCTTGGTTGCGGTCATGTTGTCAGCCCAGACGACGGATGCAGCGGTAAATAAGGCTACGCCAGGCCTCTTTGCTGCCTTTCCAACGCCACAAGCCATGTCTGTTGCAACAGAGAGTGAGATTGCTTCACACATTTCTCGACTGGGACTGTATCGAAATAAGGCTAAATTCCTTAAAAAATGTGCCCAACAGTTACTAGACGATTTTGATGGTCAAGTCCCTCAAACACGTGAGGAATTGGAGAGTTTGGCAGGTGTTGGTCGCAAGACAGCCAATGTTGTTATGAGTGTAGGATTTGGGATTCCAGCCTTTGCAGTGGATACTCATGTGGAGCGTATTTGCAAACACCACGATATCGTCAAAAAATCAGCGACACCACTTGAGGTGGAAAAGCGGGTCATGGATATCTTGCCGCCTGAGCAGTGGTTAGCAGCTCATCAGGCCATGATTTATTTTGGAAGAGCCATTTGTCATCCTAAAAATCCAGAGTGTGACCAGTACCCACAGTTATATGATTTTAGCAATTTGTAAGATGGAAAATCGAAAGTTTTTGCTTGATTTTAAGCTTACTTTGTGCTATAGTAATTGATAACTAAATATTCCTTTAAACTTGTCCCGTGAGGCAGGCAAGGAGCGCGATAAAGTAGAAGGGTGAAGTCTATACTGTGTGCAGTAGGGCTTGCTTAGCTATACATTTCAAGTCTCCTTGTTTAAGGAGACTTTTCTTTTTGGAGGTTTGTCATGAAGACAAAAGAAGTTGTAGACGAATTGACCGTCAAACGAGCGATTACGCGTATTACTTATGAGATTATTGAACGCAACAAAGATTTGAATAAAATCGTCTTGGCTGGTATTAAAACTCGCGGTGTCTTTATCGCCCATCGTATCCAAGAACGTTTGGAGCAACTAGAAAACCTTTCAGTTCCGGTTGTGGAATTGGATACTAAACCCTTCCGTGATGATGTTAAAAGTGGAGAAGATACTTCTTTGGTTTCTGTCGATGTGACAGACCGCGAAGTTATCTTGGTGGACGATGTGCTTTATACAGGTCGTACCATCCGTGCTGCTATTGATAATATTGTAGGTCATGGTCGTCCTGCGCGCGTAAGTTTAGCAGTTCTAGTCGATCGTGGACATAGAGAATTGCCAATCCGTCCAGATTACGTTGGGAAGAATATCCCAACCAGTCGTTCTGAAGAAATCATCGTAGAGATGGCAGAACTTGATGGTCAAGACAGAGTTCTGATTACTGAAGAAGCTTAGAAAGCTAAAGGAGTGGCCATGTCAGAAAATCAACAAGCATTGAACCATGTGGTGTCCATGGAAGACCTCACTGTCGATCAAGTGATGAAATTGATCAAACGAGGGATTGAGTTTAAAAACGGAGCTCAGCTTCCTTATGAAAACCACCCGATTGTTTCCAATCTTTTCTTTGAGGATTCTACACGGACGCATAAGTCCTTTGAAGTGGCAGAGATTAAACTGGGGCTGGAACGACTTGACTTTGATGTGAAGACTAGTTCAGTCAATAAGGGTGAGACACTTTATGATACCATTTTGACTCTGTCTGCTTTAGGAGTGGATGTCTGTGTGATTCGCCACCCTGAGGTTGACTACTACAGAGAGTTAATTGCTAGTCCCACGATTACGACTTCCATCATCAATGGTGGAGATGGTTCGGGACAACATCCTAGCCAGAGCTTGCTTGATTTGATGACTATTTATGAGGAATTTGGCCACTTTGAGGGTCTCAAGGTTGCGATTGCAGGTGACTTGGACCATTCACGCGTTGCCAAATCCAATATGCAGATTTTGAAACGCTTGGGAGCTGAACTTTATTTTGCTGGACCTGAGGAATGGAGAAGTCAAGAGTTTGCAGACTATGGACAGTTTGTAACCATTGATGAAATCATTGATCAGGTGGATGTCATGATGTTTCTCCGTGTGCAACATGAACGCCATGATAGCGGAGCAGTCTTTTCAAAAGAAGACTACCATGCCCAACATGGCTTGACTCAAGAACGTTATGACCGTTTGAAAGAAACAGCAATCCTCATGCACCCAGCTCCAGTCAACCGTGATGTAGAAATCGCAGACCACTTGGTTGAAGCACCAAAATCACGGATTGTCCAACAAATGACCAATGGTGTCTTTGTTCGAATGGCAATCTTAGAATCCGTACTGGCGAGTAGAAACGCCAACTAAAACACAAGACGTTAAAAGACGCCAGTGAGCGTCCACGAGAGGTGAAAATATGACAAAAAGACTTCTAGTATTAGAAGATGGTACAGTTTTTGAAGGCAAGGCCTTCGGAGCAGATATTGATGTAACTGGTGAAATTGTCTTTAATACAGGCATGACCGGCTACCAAGAATCCATTACAGACCAGTCTTATAATGGACAAATCTTGACCTTTACTTATCCTTTGGTGGGAAATTATGGAATTAACCGTGATGATTACGAATCCATTATTCCAACTTGTAAGGGAGTTGTTGTTTTCGAAGAAGCACGTAGAGCTAGTAACTGGCGCAACCAAATGACCTTGGATGAATTTTTGAAAGCCAAGAAAATTCCGGGTATTTCAGGGATTGATACACGTGCTCTTACCAAGATTATCCGTAAGCATGGTACGATGCGTGCAACCTTGACCCATGTTGGGGACAGTATGGACCATGTGACGGACCAGCTCCAAGCAACAGTCTTGCCGACAGACAATATCAAGCAGGTTTCTACTAAAACTTCGTATCCAGCTCCAGGAGTTGGTTTGAGCGTAGTGCTAGTGGACTTTGGTCTCAAGCACTCAATCTTACGTGAACTCTCTAAGCGCAACTGTAACGTGACAGTCGTTCCTTATTCAACAACGGCTGAAGAAATTCTCCATCTCAACCCTGACGGAGTTATGTTGTCAAATGGACCGGGAAATCCAGAAGATGTTCCCCAAGCACTGGATATGATTCGTGGTGTACAAGGAAAAATTCCAATTTTTGGTATTTGTATGGGGCATCAACTCTTTGCAATGGCAAACGGGGCTAAGACTTACAAGATGAAATTTGGACACCGTGGATTCAACCATGCGGTACGCGAAATTGCTACAGGACGTGTGGATTTTACAAGTCAAAACCATGGTTATGCAGTTAGCCGTGAGGATTTGCCAGAGCATTTGATTATCACCCATGAAGAAATCAATGACAAGTCAGTTGAAGGTGTGCGTCACAGATACCAACCTGCTTTCTCTGTTCAATACCATCCAGATGCAGCCCCTGGTCCACACGACGCTAGCTACCTATTTGACGAGTTTATCGAGATGATGGAAGCTTTTAAACAATCAAACTAAGAATGAGTAAAAGCTCGTCGGAGAATTTATGTAACTGAACACGGACGGAAAGCTCGGAATTTAGAGAAACCAACTTGGATTGTCAATCCTTCCTTGGTTTCCTAAAATTCAATCGCTTTCTATTCGTCCTTTGTATCTTATTTAATGGAAATCTGAGAGTTGCCGAATAGAAAGGCAGGTCGTTTCTTTTAGTCGCTATCAGGCGAACTAAAAACTCCCTGCACTAGATTTTTTACCGAAAAATATCGTTTCGCTAAAAAATCGTCGGAGAATTTATTTAATGTCGCTCAGTGAGGCGACGAATAGAAAGGAGAAGATACATTGTTCGCGAAAGTGAACATACCCTAAGAACTGTGTGAAAAAGATAAACATCGTCTTGACGCTGAAGGCGTCTGTACCGAGTTTCCTATTTTCACTGTGTTCTTTACGGGCTTTGTATCATAAACTATGCCTAAACGTACTGATATTCAAAAAATTATGGTGATTGGTTCTGGTCCGATTATTATTGGTCAGGCTGCTGAGTTTGACTACGCTGGGACCCAGGCTTGCTTGTCTTTGAAAGAGGAAGGTTATGAGGTGGTTTTGGTTAATTCAAACCCTGCAACCATCATGACGGACAAGGAGATTGCGGACAAGGTTTATATTGAACCGATTACACTTGAGTTTGTGACACGTATTCTTCGTAAGGAGCGTCCAGATGCCTTGCTACCAACACTCGGTGGTCAAACAGGGCTTAATATGGCCATGGAATTGTCTAAAAATGGTATCCTAGATGAGCTTGGTGTTGAACTTCTGGGTACTAAACTATCTGCCATTGATCAAGCGGAGGACCGTGACCTCTTTAAACAATTGATGGAAGAGCTCAACCAACCAATTCCAGAATCTGAAATTGTCAACACAGTCGAAGAAGCTGTTGCCTTTGCAGCGACAATTGGTTACCCAGTTATCGTTCGTCCAGCCTTTACCCTTGGTGGTACTGGTGGTGGTATGTGTGCCAACGAGGAAGAATTGCGTGAAATCGCTGAAAATGGTTTGAAATTATCACCTGTGACCCAATGTTTGATTGAGCGTTCGATTGCAGGTTTCAAGGAAATCGAATACGAAGTGATGCGTGACTCAGCTGACAATGCTTTGGTTGTTTGTAACATGGAAAACTTTGACCCAGTCGGAATTCACACAGGAGATTCCATTGTATTTGCTCCTGCGCAAACCATGGCAGACTATGAAAACCAAATGCTACGTGACGCGAGCTTGAGCATCATTCGTGCCCTTAAGATTGAAGGGGGATGTAACGTTCAGCTGGCCCTTGATCCACACAGTTTCAAGTATTATGTCATCGAAGTAAACCCTCGTGTGTCGCGTTCTTCAGCCCTAGCATCTAAGGCGACAGGGTATCCGATTGCAAAATTGGCTGCTAAGATTGCAGTAGGTTTGACCTTGGATGAGGTCATCAACCCAGTTACAGGTTCAACCTATGCCATGTTTGAACCAGCCCTTGACTACGTGGTTGCCAAGATTCCTCGTTTCCCATTTGACAAGTTTGAAAAGGGTGAACGCCGTCTCGGTACACAAATGAAGGCGACTGGAGAAGTCATGGCAATCGGTCGTAATATCGAGGAATCTCTTCTCAAGGCCTGCCGCTCCCTTGAAATTGGGGTGCACCACAATGAAATGCCTGAACTTGCAGCAGTTTCTGATGATTCCTTGATTGAAAAAGTTGTCAAAGCCCAAGATGACCGCCTCTTCTACGTGTCAGAATCTATTCGCCGTGGTTACACACCAGAAGAAATTGCAGAGCTTACAAAAATCGATATTTTTTATCTGGATAAACTCCTACATATCTTTGAAATTGAGCAGGAATTGGGTGCTCATCCACAAGATCTAGAAGTCTTGAAAACAGCTAAACTTAATGGCTTCTCAGACCGTAAGATTGCGGAACTTTGGAAAACAACTGCTGATCAACTTCGTCAACTTCGCTTGGAAAACAAGATTGTTCCAGTTTATAAGATGGTCGATACCTGTGCTGCGGAGTTTGATTCTGAAACACCATATTTCTATTCAACCTATGGATGGGAAAATGAGTCTATCAGATCTGATAAAGAATCTGTACTTGTCCTAGGTTCAGGTCCAATCCGTATCGGTCAAGGGGTCGAATTTGACTATGCAACGGTTCACTCAGTTAAGGCTATCCAGGCAGCTGGTTATGAAGCTATCATCATGAACTCAAATCCAGAGACTGTTTCAACAGACTTCTCGGTATCAGACAAGCTTTACTTTGAGCCATTGACATTCGAAGATGTTATGAACGTCATTGACTTGGAACAACCAAAGGGAGTTATCGTTCAGTTTGGTGGTCAAACAGCTATCAACCTTGCGGAGTCATTGGCAAAAGCAGGTGTGACCATCCTTGGTACACAGGTCGCTGACCTAGACCGTGCCGAAGACCGTGACCTCTTTGAGCAAGCTCTAAAAGATTTGGACATTCCACAGCCACCAGGACAAACGGCTACCAATGAAGAAGAAGCAGTGCTTGCAGCTCGCAAGATTGGCTTCCCAGTTCTTGTCCGCCCATCTTATGTACTTGGTGGACGTGCCATGGAAATCGTTGAAAACGAAGAAGACCTTCGTTCTTACATGCGAACTGCTGTTAAGGCTAGTCCAGACCACCCAGTTCTTGTTGACTCTTACATCGTTGGGCAAGAGTGCGAAGTTGATGCCATTTCAGATGGTAAAAATGTATTCATTCCTGGTATCATGGAGCATATCGAACGTGCCGGTGTCCACTCAGGTGATTCAATGGCAGTTTACCCACCACAAACCTTGTCGCAAAAGGTTCAGGAGACCATCGCAGACTACACCAAACGCCTAGCAATCGGTCTTAACTGCCTTGGAATGATGAACATCCAGTTTGTTATCAAGGATGAAAAAGTCTATGTTATTGAGGTCAATCCACGTGCCAGCCGTACCGTTCCATTCCTTTCTAAGGTGACCAATATTCCTATGGCTCAAGTAGCGACTAAGCTCATTCTTGGTCAAAGTTTATCAGAACTTGGCTACCAAGATGGACTTTACCCTGAAAGCACCCGCGTTCATATCAAGGCACCTGTCTTCTCCTTTACCAAACTAGCTAAGGTAGACAGCTTACTTGGTCCTGAAATGAAGTCAACAGGGGAAGTTATGGGTTCTGATGCTACTTTGGAAAAAGCTCTCTATAAGGCCTTTGAAGCTTCTTACTTACACTTGCCAACTTTTGGAAATGTTGTCTTTACCATCGCTGATGATGCTAAAGAAGAAGCCTTGGACTTGGCTCGTCGTTTCCAAAATATTGGCTATGGAATCCTCGCGACAGAAGGGACAGCAGCCTTCTTTGCCAGTCATGGATTACATGCTCAGCCTGTTGGAAAGATAGGTGATGAAGATAAGGATATCCCAAGCTTTGTTCGCAAGGGAAGAATCCAAGCTATCATTAATACAGTTGGAACAAAACGAACTGCTGACGAAGATGGTGAGCAAATCCGTCGTTCAGCTATTGAACACGGGGTACCCCTATTCACAGCCTTAGATACAGCTAACGCCATGCTTAAGGTACTTGAAAGTCGTAGCTTTGTTACAGAAGCGATTTAAATAGAAAAATAAGATATAGCAGACTGAATTTAGAACAGTACACAGGAATACTAAAATATTTCTAGAAATTAATTTGAATTTTCTAATTGATTTGTTCGTATCTTATTTCAATCTACTATAGAAAAAAGTCTTTAAAATTATAAAACGCATAATATCAGGTGTTGAAAACCTTGATATTATGCGTTTTATTGTAGGAATATTTACTTCATTTTCTACTAAAATTATGTTTTTGAATAACCTCTATCTTAGTAGTTTGTATGGTCGCCCTCAATCAGCTTTTGCGATAAGCTTTAATGCTATGACTATACCACTCTTGCATTTCTTTTGATGGTGGTGTCATATAATCGCCATACATCTGGGTTAAAAATTGGTCATATTTTTTGGGAACAGGCAACATACGGCCCTCAAACTCAGTTAAAATCAGTTCTTTAAAGGTATCAACTGGGAAGATTTCTTTCATTCCTTCTTTACCAATACCAACTCCTCCCTCATATTGAGGAGTGTTGGTTGTAGCATTTTTGACTAGCTGATCAATTTTCTTGTAAAAGTAACGGGGATTGACAAATCGGAGAGCGTACCAGCTACATAATCTAAGAAAATCTTTTAATTTGCTATCACCGTGAACTGCTCGTGATTTTTTGATATAAGCTAGTTGACGAAGAGCCACATACTTATAGCTCTTGTCGACAATGCTCAAGTCTGTAAATCGATCAATTGGGAAGACATCGATGAAAAGGCTGGTATCATGACGCTTGTACTTGACATGGTCTTCTATAACAGTAGAAGTGTCCAAAATCGATGCGAAATTATGGAAGTACCAAGAAGATGTATCGTAGGAAAGAACCTTGTAGCGAGGGTGATTTTCTTCTTCAATAATCTTCAGTAAACGCTCATAATCCTCACGATAAAGGGAAATATCAATATCATCATCCCAAGGAATCATACCTTTGTGGCGGATGGCTCCAAGCATGGTTCCATAACTGAGAAAATAAGGAATATCATGTTTCTTACAAGTCTCATCAATATAGTCCAGCAGGGCTAGTTGAATTTCTTTAATTTCTTTTTTTTCTAAATATTGCATCCTAATCCTCCAATTTATAAGCGTGAAATTCATGACTGTAGAAGCGTTTTTCTTCTGGTGGTAGGGTCATATAATCTCCATAAAATTGTGTCAAAATAGTATCAAATTTTTCAGGTGCAGGAAGGCTTAAATTCTCAAAGGGTAAATCGATTGTTTTATCAAAGGTACCACTTGGGAAGACTTCCTTTTCCTTAAATTTTGAAGGGATAAAGGCCATATACTGCCCATTTTCACGACTATATTTTTGAATTTCTTTCTCGATTTTATGTGCAAAATAACGAGGAGAAACCGGTCGAAGGAGCAACCAAAAGGCTGTTCGTATCCAATCTTTTAAAAGGCTATCCTTATAGACAATATTTTTATGTTTACTGAAAGACAGCAGTTTGAAGCTTTCCAGTTTATAACAAGTATCAATGACCTTAGGATCATCAAAGCGATCTATAGGGAAAATATCGATAAAGATACCAGACTCATAGGTTTTTGTATTTCGAGTATCAATAATTTTAGTCGTACTGTCGGTTATCTTGATAAAGTTGTTAAAGTAGTTCTTATCAGTTTCTAAGGATAGGAGCTTATACTTGCTTTTTTCCTTTTGAAAAATGTTAATAAATCGTTGGTAGTCTTCTCTAGGCATGGATAAATCAATATCGTCGTCCCAAGGGATAAAGCCCTCATGTCGAACCGCCCCAATCAGAGTACCGTAGTTAATAATATAGTTGATATTGTGCTTTTTACAGAGAGTATCAATATAATCCAAAATTTCTAATTCAATTTGTTTGGCATCTTCAACGGTTAGTTGTTTCATTTTAAACTCCTATGATTTTTTAAATTTATTTTTTAAGGCTAGGACATGGTTTAAAAATTCATAGAAAATGCTATCTTTTGTGAAGACAAGTAGACTAATATAAGAGATAGCTGATAGCAAGACAATCAAACCAGTATTAATTAAAAATGGCAAATTAATGACCATATCCACAGGATACACGAAATTAATCAGGAAATAAATTGCTACAAAGGAAAGTGAAAAGAGAGAGTATCGAACAGTATAGCTAAAGATATGTCCCAAGTGAATAAGTTGTTTTCTATGGATGAAAATGATATAGAAAACAAGTAGAGAGGCCTCTGATAGCATAGTTGTCAGTAAATAGTATTCAGGAGTCACGATATTGTTGAAAAAGAGGAGACTGTTTAAGCCCAAATTGAGTAATCCTGCAAAGACTGTATAGACTGTGATACGTTTTTCATAGCCATTTGTAAAGAGAATTTGGGAACCAAGAATGGTATCTAAGGCCAGGATAATCGTACGAAAAGCGAAGAGAGAGGTTAAGATACCACCTCCGATATATTTTTCACTACCGTAAAGTAGGATAGCATTTGGTCCTAAAACCATGAGTCCAAAGCTCAGTGGAATGATAAAGAAGTTAAAGATTCGACTACCTCTATTAACCAGAGAAACATAGGCTTCCTTATCGCCTTTTCCTAGATAGTAACTAAGACGAGGCACACTCACTCCGATAGCTCCTGTTACAACACCAGCAATAACGGTCACAATTCGTTGAGCTATGGTGTAGTAACTAACGTTGACATCAATCCCTGTTTTAACGAGGAAGAGACGATCCAAAAAAGTGAAGAGCATATTGGCATTAGCAAAGACCAACATGGCTGTCAGAGGGAGAAAGAGCGGTTTAAAATCACTGATGTGAATTTTAACAAGCTTAATGTCTCTTTTAATCCAAAAATAACTAATCAGATAGTTAATCAGTGTCGATAAACTCATCACAAGTGTATAGACAACAATATCGTGTTCATTTTTGACAAACAGGAAAATAGAGACCAGCATCAGGATACGGATGAAGGCAGTTTTGTAAAAGAGAAAACTATAATTTTCCAGAGCTTCATTGACCCATTCGATTGAAAAAATCTGGGCAATGAGTTGAATCCCCATAACAAGGTAGACCTTTTTGACGATTGGATTATCTGTAAAGAAGAGAGGATAGGCTAGGATATAGACCGCAGTGGTCAAAATTGTACAAGCTATGCACAAATAAAAAAGACTGGAGAAGGTTCTATTCAGATCTTTTTTGTTATCCTTGACATTACTGATGGCTCGTAAACCGTAGTTATAGACCCCATAAGTCGCAAAGGGTAAGAAAAATGACAAAATAGTGTCGACTGAGTTGAAGTAACCATAGTCAGTTCGGTCCAAGACACGCGCGACGTAGGTTCCAGTTAAGATGGGAAAAATAATATTCAAGACACGAATTCCCATGTAAGATAGAGCATTTAATTTTATACTTTTCATTCAATTTACCTCGTTTTTCATTATATCATAAAGTCAGCTAATAAGAAATGAAGGGCAGTAATACTCTTCGAAAATCAAATTCAAACCACGTCAGCGTCGCCTTACCGTACTCAAGTACAGCTTACGGCTAGCTTCCTAGTTTGCTTTTTGATTATGGATTCAAGCCAGTTTTTCTCGTAGAGAAAAACAAGAAAACCACCAGCTATGCTGGTGGCTGACAAGGCTTCTAGCTTCCATTTATTTT
>NZ_VMLA01000041.1:0-4677 GCF_013276425.1 Streptococcus sp. 3874
TTATACTTTACATGGAAGTTAGCCGAAATTTGTGCTAAAATTCTAGCTAGAATGTTATCACAATAGACGAGCAATAGGCTTGCCGGCTCGTCTGTCATTCGCTACTCGAATGACCCACCTGAGGAGGTAAAAGTTATGAGCTACATGGTTGCGAGAATGCAGAAAATGAAAGTTGGGAATTTGGGTGGCGCATATAAGCACAATGAACGGATTTTTGAAAAGCACTCAAACAAAGACATCGACACGAGCAGGTCACACCTCAACTATGAGTTGACGGATCGTGACCGCTCTGTGTCGTATGAACGGCAAATTAAGGACTATGTGAACGAGAACAAGAGTTCTAAACGTGGGATACGGAAAGACGCTGTTTTGTGTGATGAATGGATTATTACGTCAGATAAAGATTTTTTTGAAAAGTTGGGCCAGGAGCAGACGAGAAAATTTTTTGAAACGGCTAAAAACTACTTCGCGGAGAATTACGGAGAAACCAACGTTGCTTATGCCAGTGTACATCTTGATGAGAGTACCCCACACATGCACTTAGGGATTGTGCCAATGAGAAATGGTAAGCTGTCATCAAAGGTTATGTTTAACCGTGAGGAGCTAAAGCATATTCAGGAAGATTTGCCAAAGTACATGAATGAGCATGGTTTTGAGTTGCAACGTGGAAAGCGAGATAGCAAAGAACAGCATTTGAGTGTGGCGGACTACAAGGAAAAAATGGGGCGTGAAGCTCTTAATCAGGAATTGCTAGATTTAGGAGCGCCAAAATATTGGCATACGGAAGAACGTAGACCTGCAACAATGTCAGAAATTCAAGATTATGAGGACATAGGTTCTTTGTTTGCAGATTCAGACGTGACATTTAACATCCGAGAAGCGACGTTGGAAGAGCGTTTCAAATGGCTAGACACTCATAGAAACGATTTAAGGGCAGATTTAGGACGTTTAGAGGGTGTCCTTGAGAAAAAGATTGACGAATACGGTAAAATCGATTCTGAGGCTTCTGAGAGGCTCTCAGAGCTATCTGAGTTAAATTCTGAGGTAAATAGTCGTCAGGAGGAAATAAAGGGGTTAAAAAGCGATTCTAAGCGTCTGAGCGATGATGTGGTTCGTCTGGAGAGAGCTCATAGAGAAAAAACGCAACTTTTGGTGGAACAATCAAGTAACTTATCGAAAATTTCGTATAGAGATTTAGATAGACGTCGAGTTGCCAAAGAGTTGCAGGAAGAATTAGAAAATGCTACTCCTAAACTGTTTGGCGATGGCTTTAATTTTACTTCGGATTTTGTTGGACGACTGAAGACGTTTGTGTCTGATGTTGTAGAGAAGCTGGAGCAGGCGGTCAATCAAAATGAGTTACTTAGAAATGCACTAGCAGGCATGAAAGAAGCAAAGAGTAGGCTTGAAAATAGCCTATCTCATGCAGAATGGAAAAATCAGCAATTAGAGACTGAAAACAAAGCATTAAAGCTAGAAAACAGGGAGTTGAAAGTTTCTAAAAATCTCTTAGATGACCTTTCTGAAGTCATAACAGAAAAAGAAGTAACCAGCCTCAATAAGCGTTTAGAAAACTTAAGAGAGACACGAGAACTGTCTAGGAAAAGACATGAGCCTACAAAAGGGCGGAGTATCTGAGCGATTTATGCCGTGAAAGCTATTTGACAATAAGCTAGGTCAAGTTAGACTGGTTAAGGCGGTTCAGTCTGAACTTTGTTCAGCTGACCGACAAACCAAAGACTAACGACCTAGGTTCCTTGTTGTCAAATAGACCATGGAATAAAGCAAGCGGACATGGTATAATAGCAATATTCTGGCACTAAGCCTTCGAAAGGAGGTGTTTAGCTTGTTAGAACTCATTACTCTTCTTGTTGTTGTCCGAGTAGTGTTGCCCTTAGCGTACGAGTTGGGGAAAGCCTATGGGATGAAGTGGATTGAAAAGCGCTTCGATGACAACGAGAAATAGTGTCACTTTTCACGAACGCTAGTGTGTTGTAGCTAGCGCAAAAAAGCACCCTAAGTCTTGGCGGACAGGGTGCTTTTCGTTTAGCGTGATGAACTCACTACTCTTGTTGTTGATTAAATTATAACATAGTTTTATAATGGGTGTCAAAAATAGACATTTGTGATATAATCAAATTGAGGCGCCTCAGCGATACGGTCGGTGGCGTGAATCTCTTTATAGGTCGGGCAACTGGAAACGGATAGCTCAAAGGGCACTATTTTGTGTCGGGTGTGGGACTGCCTTCAGCTTCGAGCTGTAAAGACCCCGGATGCATTTTTAAGAGATTGGCCCGATAGGGTCTTTTTTTTTGAAAAATTAAAAAAAAATGAAGGATTTTTTCTAAAGGAGTTACTTTCATACTTACTTTATAACTTACTTTATATATACTTTGGGGGTGTCAAAAAGTCAGTATTATCAAGGGTTTGCGAGGAGATAAGTGACAAAAAAGTACGTGATACATGACAAAAAAGTACGTGATACATGACAAAAAAGTACGTGATACATGACAAAAAAGTACGTGATACATGACAAAAAAGTAATAAATTACTTGAAGTTTGTCATGTAATATTATATAATCATTTATGACAAAAAAGTACGTGAGGTTAAGCCATGAAAAAAGGGAAGTCAGAAAATGCGTTTGAGGGCTTGATGTCTAGACAAGATTATCTAGTAGTACAAGCGAATGACCTAGCCAAAGCCTTTGGGAATTTAAAAGCCTTTGAACATAAGCTACTGGACTATTGTTTTAGCTATGTGACCAAAGAAAGCACTGCAACAGATACATTTACGACAAATGCAAAAGAGGTGCTGAAGCACTTTGGATTGAACGCTTCAGGGAAAAACTATGAGCGTGTGGCACGTGGCTTTAAAGCCCTAAACGAAAACACTGCGTTATATCTGCCAATCGTTGAGAATGGCGTTAAAGGGATATTGATGACCCAGTTATTTAGAAAAATTAAATTCTTAGCTAATGGCGAAGTGGAATTTATCTTTTCAGAAGATGCTGCGCCTTACGTATTTGCTTTACGTAGCCAGTTCTTCTCGTTCAAATTGGCAGAGTTAGCTCAAATCAAATCAAAGTATGCCATTATTTTGATGAAATTGTGGGAAGCAAATCGCTTTAAAAATCAACGTGTCACAACCATTCAAGGAGATTTAGACGATTGGCAAGATTGGTTTTTAGGGGAAGAGAGAAGAATGCCCCCTGCAATCTTTGCAAGGAACTGTCTGAAAGTTGGGGCAGAAGAGCTAGAGAAAAAATTAGGGGTAGATGTTTATCTAAACGTAGTTAAAAATGGCCGAAAGGTCATAGGCTATGAAATGCAGATTACTGATAATCGACAAGTACCAACTGCAGAGATAATCAAGCAAGCTGAAGAAAGAAGTCGACAGACAGATATTTATGATTTTTTAGATTAAGCACTGTTCAAAAATCTAAGTATGGTTCAAATGGTTGTAACTGTCATGGAAAACACTTGTTTATATCTAATTTATGAGTAAAAAGATGCTATTGAGATGAAAAAGCAGCTCGATGTTGATGAAATTTAAAGAGACTGGGACAAAATTGTCCCAGTCTCTTTCTTGTTAGTGAATTATTCTTCGTATAGAATTTCAGGGTTCGGTATGCTCATCCCTGAACCACCACTACTGTAATTATTTGTTTCTGATTGAGGAAGTGCTATTTGTATTCCACCAGGGCCGTAAGCTACACCTGTAAAAGTTACTCTTTTTATTTTTCCGCTTACATATATTGAACCACTAACTGATTGTCCTGCCCTACCTTGACCGCTTACCGGGTAATATAAGGTACGGCCATTTGTTAATGTAATACGAACTCCTCCAGAGAATTGATAAGAGCTTTTAGTATAAGGTCGTGCGTACCACCATGCTCTACTTCGGTTATCATAAATTTCTATTTTGGAAACTCCACCATTTCCAGTTGCAGTAGAATATGGGGTGATTTGGTTTGCTTTTGGAGTTTCGGCATATGTTGTAACAGTAAATGAAAGAAGAGTGAGAAAGGTAGTTATAAATAAAATAAGTTTTTTCATGGTAGTTCTCCTTTATTTTTTGTATGATTATATCAGAATATTTTTAAAAATGAAAGGGTTTTCTATGAAGGGTGATGTTTTTTTTGATTATTTTTTGAAATCACTTAGGTTTCATCTTGGTGATAGGTGTAAGGATATTGGATTTATAGAGTTTGCTAAGGATGAAAATAATAGTTTTATTATTATAAAGGATTATATTTTAGAATCATTAGTAGTGTTGTCAAATATTTTGAGTAAGGAGAGGATTGTGTTTTCTTGTGGGGTTATTCATAGTAAGGGGGGAGTTACTGGAGTAGAAGTATGTATGAATGTATTAGAGTTAGAAAGATTAAATAATTTGTATAAGATATAGTTTTGAAGAATATTAAAAAATATAATGGAAACTGTCTATGTAGGATGTGTGGAGTTGATAGTATCAATGTTTCCTATGGAGATAATTTTCTCAACTATGTTTACTTTGATTTTTTGGTCGGACAATAGCGAAGCCGCCCAATTTTTCAAAAAATGCCCTTGCGATTCGAGGGCTTTTTTTGTAGTTCTCCCTGGCATAAAGTGGGCGGACTAGCTCTCTGCAAGAGCCTTCGGAGAACGCACTTTTACGAAGTAAAGTATAGTGTGTTA
>NZ_VMLA01000042.1:0-27108 GCF_013276425.1 Streptococcus sp. 3874
CTTAACTTAATGACATTGAACACAGAGCTTTCTTTTTTTGTCTTAGAGAGTTTTTACAAGCAGCTTATAAAATAAGAATTTCTGAACATAGAAACTCAAAAATTGGCTGGGAAATTTAGGAAAAAAGCAAGCATGATTAAATTTTTTGTGTTATAATATTCTGTGAATAGCTATGCCTAAGTTTAGCTATGGAATAATACGAAGTGCGAAACTTGGAAGATAGAGAGGATGCGATGTAATGGCTAGAGAAGGCTTTTTTACAGGTCTAGATATTGGAACAAGCTCTGTCAAGGTGCTTGTAGCCGAGCAGAGAAATGGTGAATTAAATGTAATTGGCGTGAGTAATGCCAAAAGTAAAGGTGTAAAGGATGGAATTATTGTTGATATTGATGCAGCAGCAACTGCTATCAAGTCAGCCATTTCCCAAGCAGAAGAAAAGTCAGGCATTTCGATTAAATCAGTGAATGTCGGCTTGCCTGGTAATCTTTTGCAGGTAGAACCAACTCAAGGGATGATTCCAGTAACATCTGATACCAAGGAAATTACGGATCAAGATGTTGAAAATGTTGTCAAATCAGCTTTGACAAAGAGTATGACACCTGACCGTGAAGTCATTACCTTTATTCCTGAAGAATTTATTGTGGATGGTTTCCAAGGGATTCGTGACCCACGTGGCATGATGGGGGTTCGTCTTGAAATGCGTGGTTTGCTTTATACAGGTCCTCGCACTATTTTACATAACCTACGTAAGACAGTAGAACGTGTCGGACTACAGGTTGAAAATGTTATTATTTCACCACTAGCAATGGTTCAATCAGTTTTGAACGAAGGTGAACGTGAATTTGGTGCTACAGTGATTGATATGGGAGCAGGTCAAACGACTGTCGCTACAATCCGTAACCAAGAACTTCAGTTCACACATATTCTCCAAGAAGGTGGAGATTATGTAACTAAAGATATCTCCAAGGTTTTGAAAACCTCTCGCAAATTAGCGGAAGGCTTGAAACTGAATTACGGGGAAGCCTATCCGCCTCTTGCAAGCAAAGAAACCTTCCAAGTAGAAGTTATTGGAGAAGTAGAAGCAGTTGAAGTGACGGAAGCCTACTTGTCAGAAATTATTTCTGCACGAATTAAGCACATCCTTGAGCAAATCAAGCAAGAATTAGATAGAAGACGTCTATTGGAGCTCCCTGGTGGTATTGTCTTAATCGGTGGGAATGCCATTTTACCAGGTATGGTTGAACTTGCTCAGGAAGTCTTTGGCGTCCGTGTCAAGCTTTATGTTCCAAATCAAGTTGGTATCCGTAATCCAGCCTTTGCGCATGTGATTAGTTTATCAGAATTTGCGGGTCAATTAACAGAAGTGAATCTTTTGGCTCAGAGAGCGATAAAAGGTGAGAATGACTTAAGCCATCAGCCAATTAGTTTTGGTGGGATGCTGCAAAAAACAGCTCAGTTTGTACAATCAACGCCTGTTCAACCAGCTCCTGCTCCAGAAGTAGAGCCGGTGGCTCCTACAGAACCAATGGCGGATTTCCAACAAGCTTCACAAAATAAGCCGAAATTAGCAGATCGTTTCCGTGGCTTGATCGGAAGCATGTTTGACGAATAAAGAGGAAAAATAAATTATGACATTTTCATTTGATACAGCTGCTGCTCAAGGTGCAGTGATTAAGGTAATTGGTGTCGGTGGAGGTGGTGGCAATGCCATCAACCGTATGGTCGACGAAGGTGTTACAGGCGTAGAATTTATCGCAGCAAACACAGATGTACAAGCATTGAGTAGTACAAAAGCTGAGACTGTTATTCAGTTGGGGCCTAAATTGACTCGTGGTTTGGGTGCAGGAGGTCAACCTGAGGTTGGTCGTAAAGCTGCTGAAGAAAGCGAAGAAACACTGACGGAAGCTATCAGTGGTGCAGATATGGTCTTCATCACTGCTGGTATGGGAGGAGGTTCTGGAACTGGAGCTGCTCCTGTTATTGCTCGTATCGCTAAAGATTTAGGTGCTCTTACAGTTGGTGTTGTAACACGTCCGTTTGGTTTTGAAGGAAGCAAACGTGGACAATTTGCTGTAGAAGGAATCAACCAACTTCGTGAGCATGTAGACACTCTATTGATTATTTCAAACAACAACTTGCTTGAAATTGTTGATAAGAAAACTCCTCTTCTTGAAGCACTTAGCGAAGCGGATAACGTACTTCGTCAAGGTGTTCAAGGGATTACCGATTTGATTACCAATCCAGGATTGATTAACCTTGACTTTGCCGATGTGAAAACAGTTATGGCAAATAAAGGGAATGCTCTCATGGGTATTGGTATCGGTAGTGGAGAAGAACGTGTGGTAGAAGCGGCGCGTAAGGCAATTTACTCTCCACTTCTTGAAACAACAATTGATGGAGCAGAAGATGTGATTGTCAACGTAACTGGTGGTCTCGATTTAACCTTGATTGAAGCTGAGGAGGCTTCACAAATTGTGAACCAGGCAGCAGGTCAAGGAGTGAACATCTGGCTCGGTACTTCAATTGATGAAAGTATGCGTGATGAAATTCGTGTAACAGTTGTCGCAACGGGTGTTCGTCAAGACCGCGTAGAGAAGGCTGTTGCTCCACAAGCTAGACCGACTACTAACTACCGTGAGACAGTGAAACCAGCTCATTCACATGGCTTTGATCGTCATTTTGATATGGCAGAAACAGCTGAATTGCCAAAACAAAATCCACGTCGTTTGGAACCAACTCAGGCATCTGCTTTTGGTGATTGGGATCTTCGCCGTGAATCGATTGTTCGTACAACAGATTCAGTCGTTTCTCCAGTTGAACGCTTTGAAGCCCCAACATCACAAGATGAAGATGAATTGGATACACCTCCATTTTTCAAAAATCGTTAAGTAAATGAATGTAAAAGAAAATACAGAACTTGTTTTTCGAGAAGTCGCAGAGGCTAGTCTGAGTGCTCATCGAGAGAGTGGTTCAGTCTCTGTCATTGCAGTTACCAAGTATGTAGATGTACCGACAGCGGAAGCCTTGCTTCCGCTAGGTGTTCATCATATCGGTGAAAATCGTGTCGATAAGTTTCTGGAAAAATATGAAGCTCTAAAAGATCGAGATGTGACTTGGCATTTGATTGGTACCTTGCAAAGACGTAAGGTGAAAGATGTCATTCAATACGTTGATTATTTCCATGCCTTGGATTCAGTAAAGCTAGCAGGGGAAATTCAAAAAAGAAGTGACCGAGTCATCAAGTGTTTCCTTCAAGTAAATATTTCTAAAGAAGAAAGCAAGCACGGTTTTTCGAGAGAGGAACTGCTGGATATCTTGCCAGAGTTAGCCAGACTAGATAAGATTGAATATGTTGGTTTAATGACGATGGCACCTTTTGAGGCTAGAAGTGAGCAGTTGAAAGAAATTTTCAAGGCGACCCAAGATTTACAAAGAGAAATCCAAGAAAAACAAATTCCAAATATGCCTATGACCGAGTTAAGTATGGGAATGAGTCGTGATTATAAAGAAGCGATTCAATTCGGTTCCACCTTTGTTCGTATAGGTACAGCATTTTTTAAGTAGGAGAGAACCATGTCTTTAAAAGATAGATTCGATAGATTTATAGATTATTTTACGGAGGATGAGGATTCAAGTCTCCCTTATGAAAAAAGAGATGAGCCTGTGTTTACTCCAGTAAATTCTTCACAGGAACCGGCTCTCCCAATCACTCAAACTCCACAATCAGCTGGAACAAAGGAGAACAATATCACCAGACTTCATGCAAGACAACAGGAATTGGCAAATCAGAGTCAGCGTGCAACTGATAAGGTCATTATAGATGTTCGTTATCCTAGAAAATATGAAGACGCAACAGAAATTGTTGATTTATTGGCAGGAAACGAAAGTATCTTGATTGATTTTCAATATATGACTGAAGTGCAGGCTCGTCGTTGTTTGGATTACCTGGATGGGGCTTGCCATGTTCTAGCTGGAAGTCTGAAAAAAGTAGCTTCTACCATGTATCTGTTGACACCAGTGAATGTTATTGTGAATGTAGAAGATATTCGTTTGCCAGATGAAGATCAACAGGGTGAGTTTGATTTTGATATGAGACGAAATAGAGTACGATAATGATTTTTTTAATTCGTATGATTTATAATGCAGTGGATATTTACTCCCTGATTTTGGTAGCCTTTGCTGTCATGTCTTGGTTTCCAGGCGCCTACGAATCCAGTTTGGGTCGTTGGATTGTAGCGTTGGTAAAACCAGTACTTGCTCCCTTGCAACGCCTGCCTTTACAGATAGCGGGCCTTGATTTATCTGTTTGGGTTGCGATTGTTTTGGTTCGATTTTTAGGAGAAAACCTAGTCCGTTTTCTGGCGATGATAGGATGAATAAAGGGATTTATCAGCATTTCTCCATAGAAGATCGTCCCTTTCTTGACAAGGGAATGGAATGGATAAAGAAGGTAGAAGATAGCTATGCTCCTTTTTTAACTCCTTTTATCAATCCTCATCAGGAGAAACTATTAAAGATTTTGGCCAAAACCTATGGTCTTGCTTGTAGCAGTAGTGGGGAATTTGTCTCGAGTGAGTATGTTCGAGTTTTATTATACCCAGATTATTTCCAACCAGAGTTTTCAGATTTTGAAATATCTCTTCAGGAAATTGTGTATTCCAATAAATTTGAACATTTAACGCATGCTAAGATTTTAGGGACAGTCATCAATCAATTAGGGATTGAACGGAAACTTTTTGGAGATATCCTAGTAGATGAAGAACGGGCGCAGATTATGATTAATCAGCAGTTTCTTCTTCTCTTTCAAGATGGATTAAAGAAAATTGGCCGTATACCTGTTTCGCTGGAGGAACGTCCTTTCGCCGAGAAAATAGATAAGCTAGAACAGTATCGAGAACTGGATTTATCTGTGTCTAGTTTTCGATTAGATGTTCTTTTATCAAATGTTTTGAAACTATCTAGGAATCAAGCAAACCAGTTGATTGAAAAGAAACTTGTCCAAGTAAATTATCATGTGGTAGACAAATCAGATTACACTGTTCAAGTTGGAGATTTGATTAGTGTGAGAAAATTTGGTCGCTTGAGATTACTTCAAGATAAGGGACAAACGAAAAAAGAGAAGAAAAAAATAACCGTCCAGTTATTATTAAGTAAGTGAGGAATAGAATGCCAATTACATCATTAGAAATAAAGGACAAGACCTTTGGAACTCGATTCAGAGGCTTTGATCCAGAAGAAGTCGATGAATTTTTAGATATTGTGGTTCGTGATTACGAAGATCTTGTTCGTGCGAATCATGATAAAGATTTGCGTATTAAGAGTTTAGAAGAGCGTTTGTCTTACTTTGACGAAATGAAAGATTCATTGAGCCAGTCTGTATTGATTGCCCAAGACACAGCTGAGCGAGTGAAACAAGCAGCACATGAACGTTCAAACAATATCATTCATCAAGCAGAGCAGGATGCGCAACGCTTGTTGGAAGAAGCTAAATATAAGGCAAACGAGATTCTTCGTCAAGCAACAGACAATGCTAAGAAAGTTGCTGTTGAAACCGAAGAGTTGAAGAACAAGAGCCGTGTCTTCCACCAACGTCTCAAATCTACAATTGAGAGTCAGTTGGCTATTGTTGAATCTTCAGACTGGGAAGATATTCTTCGCCCAACAGCTACTTATCTTCAAACCAGTGATGAAGCCTTTAAAGAAGTGGTTAGCGAGGTACTTGGAGAACCGATTCCAGCTCCAATTGAGGAAGAACCAATTGATATGACACGTCAGTTCTCTCAAGCAGAAATGGCAGAGTTACAGGCTCGTATTGAAGCAGCCAATAAAGAATTGGCTGAATTTGAAGCTCAGACTAAACAGGAAGTGGAAGCTCCAACTCCTGTAGTGGGTCCTCAAATGGAAGAAGAACCTGCTCATCCAGTTGGTCCAATGTATGAAGAGCCAGAAGTAGCTCCAGTACATCCTTCGGCTCCAACACCAGCTACAGAAACATTTGATTCAGCACCAGGATTTGAAGCACCGCAAGAATCCGTTACAATTTTATAAGAAATATTCTGAGAACAATATCTTATCCTTATATTTCCAGCGAGCAGGAGATGGTGTGAGTCCTGTAATCCCTATTGATAAGATTATCCTCTCAAAAACTCAAGTCTGAAGTTAGTAGGATTTGACGTTCCCCACGTTACGGGATAAGAGGGAGAAAGACTAGATCTTTTTCCGAATAAAGGTGGTACCGCGATTTTCGTCCTTTTTGGCAGTCGTGGTTTTTAATTTGTTATTATTTATAAAGGAGATACCATGAAACTCAAAGATACCCTTAACCTTGGGAAAACAGCTTTCCCAATGCGTGCAGGCCTTCCGACCAAAGAGCCAGTTTGGCAAAAGGAATGGGAAGATGCAAAACTTTACCAACGTCGTCAAGAATTGAACCAAGGAAAACCTCATTTCACCTTGCATGATGGCCCTCCATACGCGAACGGAAATATCCACGTTGGACACGCTATGAACAAGATTTCAAAAGATATCATTGTTCGCTCAAAATCTATGTCAGGTTTTTACGCACCATTTATCCCAGGTTGGGATACTCATGGTCTGCCAATCGAGCAAGTTTTGGCAAAACAAGGTGTCAAACGTAAAGAAATGGACTTGGTTGAGTACTTGAAACTTTGCCGTGAATACGCTCTTTCTCAAGTAGATAAACAACGTGAAGACTTTAAACGTTTGGGTGTTTCTGGTGACTGGGAAAATCCATATGTGACTTTGACTCCTGATTATGAAGCAGCTCAAATCCGTGTATTTGGTGAGATGGCTAATAAAGGCTATATCTACCGTGGTGCAAAACCAGTTTACTGGTCATGGTCATCTGAGTCAGCCCTTGCCGAAGCGGAAATTGAATACCATGATTTGGTTTCAACTTCCCTTTACTATGCCAATAAGGTAAAAGATGGCAAAGGTGTTCTAGATACAGATACTTACATCGTTGTTTGGACAACTACTCCATTCACCATCACAGCTTCTCGTGGTTTGACGGTTGGAGCAGATATTGATTACGTTTTAGTTCAACCTGCTGGTGAAACTCGTAAGTTTGTCGTTGCTGCAGAATTATTGAATAGCTTGTCTGAGAAATTTGGTTGGGCTGATGTTCAAGTGTTGGCAACTTACCGTGGTCAAGAACTCAACCACATCGTAACAGAACACCCATGGGATACAGCTGTAGATGAATTGGTTATTCTTGGTGACCACGTTACCACTGACTCTGGTACTGGTATTGTCCATACAGCCCCTGGTTTTGGTGAGGACGACTACAATGTTGGTATTGCTAATGGTCTTGAAGTCGCAGTGACTGTTGATGAACGCGGTATCATGATGGGGAATGCTGGTCCTGAGTTTGAAGGCCAGTTCTACGACAAGGTTGTACCAACTGTTATTGAAAAACTCGGCAGCCTCCTTCTTGCCCAAGAAGAAATCTCTCACTCATACCCATTTGACTGGCGTACTAAGAAACCAATCATCTGGCGTGCAGTACCACAATGGTTTGCCTCAGTTTCTAAATTCCGCCAAGAAATCCTGGACGAAATTGAAAAAGTGAAATTCCACTCAGAATGGGGTAAAGTCCGTCTTTACAATATGATTCGTGACCGTGGCGACTGGGTTATCTCTCGTCAACGTGCTTGGGGTGTTCCACTTCCAATTTTCTACGCTGAAGATGGTACAGCGATCATGACTGCTGAAACGATTGAGCATGTAGCTCAACTCTTTGAAGTACACGGTTCAAGCATTTGGTGGGAACGTGATGCCAAAGACCTCTTGCCAGAAGGATTTACTCATCCAGGTTCACCAAACGGAGAGTTCAAAAAAGAAACTGACATCATGGACGTTTGGTTTGACTCAGGTTCATCATGGAATGGAGTGGTTGTAAACCGTCCTGAGTTGACTTACCCAGCAGACCTTTACCTAGAAGGTTCTGACCAATACCGTGGTTGGTTCAACTCTTCACTCATCACATCTGTTGCCAACCATGGCGTAGCACCTTACAAACAAATCTTGTCACAAGGTTTTGCCCTTGATGGTAAAGGTGAGAAGATGTCTAAATCTCTTGGAAATACCATTGCTCCAAGCGATGTTGAAAAACAATTTGGTGCTGAAATCTTGCGTCTCTGGGTAACAAGTGTTGACTCAAGCAATGACGTGCGTATTTCTATGGATATCTTGAGCCAAGTCTCTGAAACTTACCGTAAGATTCGTAACACCCTTCGTTTCTTGATTGCCAATACATCTGACTTTAACCCAACTCAAGATTCAGTAGCTTATGAAGAACTACGTTCAGTTGATAAGTACATGACGATTCGCTTTAACCAGCTTGTGAAAACGATTCGTGATGCTTATGCAAACTTTGAATTCTTGACAATCTACAAGGCCTTGGTGAACTTTATCAACGTTGATTTATCAGCCTTCTACCTTGATTTTGCTAAAGATGTTGTTTACATCGAAGGTGCCAAATCATTGGAACGCCGTCAAATGCAGACTGTCTTCTATGACATTCTTGTGAAAATCACCAAACTCTTGACACCAATCCTTCCTCACACTGCGGAAGAAATCTGGTCATACCTTGAGTTTGAAGCCGAAGACTTCGTCCAATTGTCAGAATTACCAGAAGCAGAGACATTTGCTAACCAAGAAGAAATCTTGGATACATGGGCAGCCTTCATGGACTTTCGTGGACAAGCACAAAAAGCCTTGGAAGAAGCTCGTAATGCAAAAGTTATCGGTAAATCACTTGAAGCACACTTGACAGTTTATCCAAATGAAGTTGTGAAAACTCTACTCGAAGCAGTAAACAGCAATGTAGCACAACTTTTGATCGTGTCTGAGTTGACCATCGCAGAAGGACCAGCTCCAGAAGCTGCCCTTAGCTTCGAAGATGTCGCCTTCACTGTTGAACGCGCTGCAGGCCAAGTATGTGACCGTTGCCGTCGCACCGACCCAACAACAGCAGAACGCACCTACCAGGCAGTCATCTGTGACCACTGTGCAAGCATCGTAGAAGAAAACTTTGCGGACGCAGTCGCAGAAGGATTTGAAGAGAAGTAAGGTTGTTGTCTGATACTAAGAAGGAAAAGGATTGCCAAACAGTCCTTTCCTTTTTGGTTTTGACTAGCTTTTTTGTGAAAAATTGTGTAGAATAGAATAGATAAACGAGGGGAAACCTCGGAAAATTTGAAGGAGAATCCATCTAATGGTAAAATTGGTTTTTGCTCGCCACGGTGAGTCTGAATGGAACAAAGCTAACCTTTTCACTGGTTGGGCTGATGTTGATTTGTCTGAAAAAGGTACACAACAAGCGATTGACGCTGGTAAATTGATCAAAGAAGCTGGTATCGAATTTGACCAAGCTTACACTTCAGTATTGAAACGTGCTATCAAAACAACGAACTTGGCTCTTGAAGCTTCTGACCAATTGTGGGTTCCAGTTGAAAAATCATGGCGCCTGAACGAACGTCACTACGGTGGTTTGACTGGTAAAAACAAAGCTGAAGCTGCTGAGCAATTTGGTGATGAGCAAGTTCACATCTGGCGTCGTTCATACGATGTATTGCCTCCAAACATGGACCGTGATGATGAGCATTCAGCTCACACTGATCGTCGTTACGCTTCACTTGACGATTCAGTTATTCCAGATGCTGAAAACTTGAAAGTGACTTTGGAACGTGCCCTTCCATTCTGGGAAGATAAAATCGCTCCAGCTCTTAAAGATGGTAAAAACGTATTCGTAGGAGCTCACGGTAACTCAATCCGTGCCCTTTTAAAACACATCAAAGGTTTGTCAGATGACGAGATCATGGACGTGGAAATCCCTAACTTCCCACCATTGGTATTCGAATTCGACGAAAAATTGAACGTAGTTTCTGAATACTACCTTGGAAAATAAAAAAATGTAAGTCTAGAATTGATTTCTAGGCTTTTTGTTTTTGTTCCCAGTTTCCAATGGCTTGAAAAAGCGATATAATGATAGTAGGAAGTAATTTGTTTAAGAGAGGGTGGCACTGATGGCTTATATTGAGATGAAACACTGTTACAAGCGTTATCAGGTTGGGGACACGGAGATTGTGGCCAATCGCGATGTGAATTTTGAAATTGAAAAGGGTGAATTGGTTATTATTCTAGGTGCATCTGGTGCAGGCAAGTCAACGGTTCTTAACCTTCTTGGGGGAATGGATACCAATGATGATGGGGAAATCTGGATAGATGGTGTTAATATTGCAGACTATAGTTCCCACCAGAGGACCAATTATCGTAGAAATGATGTTGGTTTTGTTTTTCAGTTTTATAATCTAGTTTCCAATTTGACTGCTAAGGAAAATGTGGAGTTGGCTTCTGAAATCGTGACAGATGCTTTGGATCCTGAGCAGGTCTTGACAGATGTAGGTCTGGCTCATCGTCTCAATAATTTCCCAGCTCAGCTGTCTGGAGGGGAGCAACAGCGAGTCTCCATTGCACGCGCGGTAGCCAAAAATCCTAAAATTCTCCTTTGTGACGAACCAACAGGCGCCTTGGATTATCAGACGGGCAAGCAAGTCTTGAAGATTCTCCAAGACATGTCTCGTCAAAAGGGGGCGACGGTGATTATCGTGACTCACAATGGAGCTTTGGCGCCCATTGCTGATCGCGTGATTCATATGCACGATGCCAGTGTCAAGGATGTGGTGATCAACCAGCATCCTCAGGATATCGACAGTTTGGAGTACTAGCATGATCAAGCGAAAAACCTATTGGAAGGACTTGATTCAGTCCTTCACAGGCTCCAAGGGACGTTTTTTATCCATCTTGACCTTGATGATGTTGGGTTCTTTAGCCCTAGTAGGCCTCAAAGTGACTAGCCCCAACATGGAGGCGACAGCTAATGCTTATTTAACAACTGCTCAAACCTTGGATTTGGCAGTTATGTCTAATTATGGTTTGGATCAAACAGATCAAGAAGAACTAGAACAGATAGAGGGCGCAGAGGTCGAGTTTGGCTATTTGACAGATGTGGCTATGGATAATGGGCAGGATGCCATTCGGCTGTATTCCAAACCAGAGCGAATTTCAACCTTTCAGCTAAGAGAAGGACGACTTCCTCAGTCAGACAAGGAAATCGCTTTGGCCAGTCATCTGCAGAGTCAATATAGTGTGGGCCAGGAGATTAGTTTTAAAGAAAAAGAAGAGGGTCATTCCTCTTTAAAAGACCATACTTATACCATTACTGGTTTTGTGGATTCAGCTGAAATCCTCTCCCAGCGAGATATGGGCTACGCAGGAAGTGGAAGTGGGACTCTGACAGCCTATGGGGTGATTTTACCTAGTCAGTTTGATCAGAAAGTCTACAATATAGCTCGTTTGAAATATCAAGATTTAGCAGGTTTAAATGCTTTTTCAGCAGCTTATGAAGAGAAATCCAAGCAACATCAGGAAGAGCTTGAACAAGCTTTGTCAGATAATGGCAAGGCACGTCTGCAAGTGTTGAAAAAAGAAGGGCAAGAGTCTCTCGATAAGGGGCAAGAGACCCTTGACAAGGCTGAGACTAATTTGCAGGAAGGCAAGCGTCGTTTAGCAGCTACTCAAGCTCGTATACAGGCTCAAGAAAGTCAACTAGCCTTGCTTCCTCAAGCCCAGAGAGAGCAGGCCAGTGCTCAACTTACCCAAGCCAAGCAGGAATTGAGCAAGGAAGAGGATAGGCTAAAGCAGGCTGAACAAAATCTAGACCAAGAAAAGGAAAAATTAGAAAAACATCAGCAAGTCTTGGATGATTTGGTGGAGCCAAGGTATCAGGTCTATAATCGTCAGACCATGCCAGGTGGTCAGGGCTATCTCATGTATAGCAATGCTTCATCCAGTATTCGAGCAGTGGGCAATATCTTTCCTGTGGTGCTTTATGCCGTAGCAGCCATGGTGACCTTTACGACCATGACTCGCTTTGTGGATGAAGAGCGAACTCATGCAGGGATTTTTAAGGCCTTGGGCTATCGTAGTAAGGATATTATCGCCAAGTTTCTTCTCTACGGTCTAGTAGCTGGGACTGTCGGAACGGCTCTAGGTAGTATACTTGGCCATTATTTACTAGCCAGTGTGATTTCAAGTGTCATTACAAAAGGAATGGTGGTGGGAGAAACCCAGATTCAGTTCTATTGGACCTATAGCTTACTGGCTCTTGTCTTGAGCTGGTTGGCTAGTGTTCTACCAGCCTACTTGGTAGCTCGTAGGGAACTTCATGATGAAGCAGCCCAGCTTTTACTGCCTAAACCTCCTGTCAAAGGAGCTAAAATCTTACTGGAGCGCATCGGTTTTATTTGGCGTCGTCTCAGTTTTACCCATAAGGTAACAGCTCGCAATATCTTTCGTTATAAGCAACGGATGTTGATGACAATCTTTGGTGTGGCAGGTTCTGTAGCTCTGCTCTTTGCAGGTTTGGGAATCCAATCCTCTGTAGCAGGAGTTCCGTCTAGACAGTTTCAACAAATCCAACAGTATCAGATGATTGTCTCTGAAAATCCTAGTGCGACCAATCAGGACAAGGCAGAGTTAGAAGAAGTGTTGAAAGGGCAGGATATTCAAGACTACCAGAAAATTTATTCTAAGACGCTAGACAAGGATTTCAAAGGTAAGGCAGGTCTTCAAACAATTACCCTTATGATGACTGATAAGGAAGATTTGACTCCCTTTATTTATCTGCAAAATCATCAGCAGGAGCTGACATTAAAAACTGGGGTCGTTATCACGGATAAACTCTCCCAGCTGGCAGGTGTCAAGGTTGGGCAGACTTTAGAAATTGAAGGTAAGGAGCTAAAGGTCGCTGCCATTGCTGAGAACTACGTTGGTCATTTTATTTATATGAGTCAGGCTAGCTATGAGCAAATTTACGGACAGCTACCCCAAGCCAACACTTATCTGGTTACGCTAAAGGATTCTAGTGCGCCTAGTATCGAAAGGCAGGCAGGCTTACTTATGAATCAATCTGCGGTGTCCAACGTCGTTCAAAATGCTTCAGCCATTCGCATCTTTGACTCGGTAGCAAATTCACTCAATCAGACCATGACCATCTTGGTCATCGTATCGGTTCTGTTGGCTATTGTTATCCTTTACAATCTGACCAATATCAACGTGGCTGAGAGAATCCGAGAACTCTCCACAATCAAGGTTCTCGGCTTTCATAATAATGAGGTCACCCTCTACATTTACCGTGAGACGATTGTCTTGTCTCTTGTGGGAATCGTACTTGGTTTGGTATCTGGTTTCTATTTACACCAATTTTTGATTCAAATGATTTCGCCTGCGACTATTCTCTTTTATCCGCAGGTAGGCTGGGAAGTCTATGTAATCCCAGTGGTAGCAGTAAGCACCATTTTGACCGTACTTGGTTTCTTTGTCAATCATCATCTGAGAAAGGTTGATATGCTTGAAGCCCTGAAATCTGTAGAGTAATACTCAATGAAAATCAAAGAGCANNACCGCTTTGAGGTTGCAGATAAAGCTGACGTGGTTTGAAGAGATTTTCGAAGAGTATAAGGTAGTTGTTCTTATCTGATTGAACTTATATTTACTCGTAAATAAAAATCCTCCGTTTCAAAGAGCAGGAAACTCTTTGTGACAGAGGATTTTTTCTATAGTTCTTTAGCAGCTGCAATTGCGGCTTCGAAGTTTGGCTCAGAATTGATATTGTCCACGTATTCAACGTAGCGAATAGTATTGTCAGTATCAAGGACAAAGACCGCGCGTGCCAATAGGTGCCACTCATTGATTAAGAGGGCGTAATCACGTCCAAAGGAATGGTCGAAATAGTCTGAGAGCATGATGGCATTTTCAATTCCCTCAGCACCACACCAACGTTTTTGGGCAAAGGGGAGGTCCATTGAAACAGTCAAGACAACCGTATTATCCAGTCCAGCCAGTTCTTCATTAAAACGACGCGTTTGAGTTGAGCAGATGCCTGTATCGATAGAAGGTACGACACTCAAGACTTTTTTCTTTCCATCAAAATCAGCCAGAGATTTTTTAGAAAGGTCTGTTGTAGTGAGTGAAAAATCAAGCGCCTTGTCGCCGACTTGTAGTTGTTTACCTGTAAAGCTCACAGGATTTCCGAGAAAAGTTACCATAGGATACTCCAATCTTTTTTCTTCCATTGTAGCTGAAACGGTCAGAATTTTCCAATGATTTGACCGGAAATGTGTGCATAGAAAAAACGTCAGCTCATGTGAGAATGACGTTTTTCAGAGGATTATTTTGCCAATCCTTCAGCAATTTTATCAAGGTTGTATTTCATCATGTTGTAGTAGCTGTCGCCTTCTTTACCTTCTTCTGCGATAGAGTCAGTAAAGATTTGTGCGTAGATTGGGATGTTTGTGTCTTGTGAAACAGTCTTCATTGGACGGTCATCCACACTTGATTCTACAAAGAGTGAAGGAACTTTTGTTTGGCGAAGTTTTTCAACCAAGGTCTTGATTTGTTCAGGTGTTCCTTCTTCTTCAGTATTGATTTCCCAGATGTAAGCACTTGGGACACCATAGGCTTTAGAGAAGTATTTGAATGCTCCTTCGCTAGTTACAATGAGTTTCTTTTCAGCAGGGATGTTATTAAATTTATCCTTACTTTCTTTATCAAGTTTGTCTAACTTATCAGTATATTCTTTGAGATTTTTTTCATAGAATTCTTTGTTGTTAGGGTCTTTGGCGCTCAATTGTTTGGCGATATTTTTAGCAAAGATAATCCCATTTTCAAGGTTAAGCCAAGCGTGTGGGTCTTCTTTACCTTTTTCATTTTTTCCTTCAAGGTAGATGACTTCAACCCCTTCACTGACTGCAAAGTAGTCTTTGTTTTCAGTTTTCTTAGCATTTTCTACCAATTTTGTAAACCAAGCATTGCCACCTGTTTCAAGGTTGATACCGTTATAGAAAATGAGGTCTGCCTCAGAAGTTTTCTTAACATCTTCAGGAAGTGGTTCGTATTCGTGTGGGTCTTGCCCAATCGGAACGATACTGTGAAGATCAATCTTGTCACCAGCAATATTTTTAGTAATATCAGCGATGATTGAGTTTGTAGCAACAACTTTTAGTTTTTGACCAGAAGCTGCATCTTTTTTTCCGCTAGCACATGCTACAAGAGCAATAACGGAAAGAAAGAGAACGAGTAATGTACCTAATTTTTTCATTAGATCCTCCAATTTATTAGGGCTTTGCCCTTTATTTTAACAAATGTTTATTTTTTAGTTTCAAATATCGTTGTTTTGGAGCGATAAAGAAGCTAATGAGAAAGAAACTAGCAGCTGTGAGCACGATACTAGAACCTGCCGCAACGTTAAAGCTATAACCGATAAAGAGTCCCAAAACTGAAGCAGTAGCTCCAAAGGTTGAGGAAAGGAAAATCATACTTTTCAGGCTATTAGCATACAGATAAGCAGTTGCAGCTGGGGTAATCAGCATGGCTACAATCAGGATAGTTCCGACACTTTGCATGGCTGTCACAGACACGAGAGTCAGGAGTACCATGAGAAGGTAGTGATAGAAATTGACAGGCATTCCCATGGCTTTAGCCAAGAGTTCATCAAAGGAAGTTATCAAGAGTTGCTTGAAGAAAATCCAGATCAACAAGAGAATGGCTGCCCCTACCCCCATGGTAATAAACATATCCGTATCTTGGACGGCCAGGATATTACCAAAAAGGATATGGAAAAGGTCAGTTGAACTTTTAGCGACACTAATCAAGATGATACCGAGGGCTAAGAAAGAAGAAAAGGTAATGCCGATGGCGGTATCGCTTTTGATAATCGAGTTTCCCTTGATGTAGGTAATGATGATGGCAGCTAGCAGTCCAAAGACAATGGCTCCGATAAAGAAGTCAAGGCCCAAGATGAAGGAGAGGGCTACACCTGGTAAGACAGCATGTGAAATGGCATCTCCCATGAGTGACATCCCACGTAGGATAATGAAACATCCCACAGCTCCAGCTACGACCCCGATGACAATGGCTGTTATCAAGGCATTTTGTAAGAAATGGAATTTTTGCAATCCATCGATAAATTCTGCAATCATAGGTCACCTCCATTGAAAAAGAGTCGATTACCGTAAGCTTCTTTGAGATTGGCTTCGGTAAAGGTTTCTTTGGTTGGACCAAAGGCAATCACTTCTCGATTGACAAGTAAGACTTGATCGAAGTAGTGGGGAACCTTGCTGAGGTCGTGGTGGACGATGAGAACCGTTTTACCAGCTTTTTTCAAATCTCTCAGCGTATTCATGATGATTTCCTCGCTGACAGAGTCAATCCCAGCAAAGGGTTCATCCAAGAGGATATAGTCGGCTTCCTGCACCAAACATCTGGCAATCAAGACTCGTTGGAATTGACCTCCAGAAAGTTGGCTAATTTGACGCTCAGCGTAGTCAGCTAGTCCGATGATCTCAAGGGCTTCCTCCACTTTTTTCCAATGTTTGGCTTTTAAAGCTCGGAAGAGCGGGATCGATGGATAGAGTCCTAATGAGACACATTCCTTGACCTTGATAGGAAAGTTGTAGTCGATATTAATTTTTTGTTCGACATAGGCAATTCGATGTAAGGATTTTTTAACTTCCTTGTCATCGAGAAATGCTTGACCTTGATGTGGGATAATTCCCAGCATACCTTTTAGTAATGTTGATTTCCCAGCACCGTTAGGACCAATGATTCCGGTAATCGTTGGTCCTTGGAGCACCAGTGAAATATCCTTAAGTGCCAACGTTTCTTTATAGGAGACACTTAGGTTTTCGATACGTATCATAAACTTGTATTCCTCCTGTCTCTTAATATACATTAAAAAAAAAATTAAGTCAAGTTAATTTTTGAAAAAATTAAAATAAGTCATTAAAAAATCTTTACACATCACACAAGGGAATCAATATATAGTGGATTGAATTTGGAATAGTCCACCGAGTTTTTTAAAACATTGTTAGAAATTCAAAGTAAATTATAAAAATGCCTTAGAAGCAGCATTGTACTACTCCAGCTCCAACTAACTCTATTTTGCTATATATTTAGTAGGAGGTCTAATAAAACGCATAATCTCAAGGTTTATACACCTGATATTATGCGTTTTTATGATTTTAAAGATTCTTTAATTAGATTTACTATCTGTACTTCAAAAAGTGTTTTAATCTATCCATGGATAACCCCTTAGTTTACCCTTTGATTTTTGTTGAGTATGAGCGATTCTTTGATGAATTATTTTGAATAAGTATATCACACTTTAAACATCAATAGTTTTTACTTTTGGTTAATGGACTAAAGTAACTAAATCCCCCTGCAAGAAATCTTATAGTACCTGCTAATATTAGAATACTTATGATAGTTAAGTTATGTGAAACAAGTATCCCTCCAAGGTATGCTCCTAAGGGGATAGAAGCAAATGAGATCATTCTAGTAATACTAACAACACGTCCCAACATTTCTTTTTTGACAACTTTTTGTCGTAACGTAAAATATGTAATGGCATTGATATTGCCAAACATATTACTCAAACCTAAAAATACTCCCATATATATATAGTTTGTGTTAATTGATAGCAACATAGTAGATAGACCAGCTAGCATTGTACTGATGGAGAGGATTTTTCCATATCTAAACTTTTTAATTAATTCAGGGGCAAGAATAGCACCTAATATAGCTCCTACACCAGCTATTGAGAGTATTAATCCATAGTGAAAGGAGGTATAGCCTAGAACATCTGTAATATAGTAAACTAAGTTGGCCTGAAATATATGAATGCCAAAGTTTGTTCCAAAAAAAGAATAGCTCCACTTAGGATGATTTTATCATTTTTTACATAGTGCAAACCAATAGATATTGTTTTAAAAAGACTCTCTTTTTTAGAGATATTTACTAGTGTATTTTCTGGAGTTTTTATGCAGAGAATTAATAGGCTGGCAATTAAAAAGGTAAGAGCATTGACCCATAAAACTTTAGCTGGATTAATAAGTAATAGAACAGAACCACTAATCATAGGACCAATAAGATTTAATGTATTGTCAATAAGTTGGATTCCTGAATTGGCTTTTGATAGCTGATTGTCTGTTACAATCTGTGGTAACAAGCTTTGAAATGCTGGGTGGACTAATGGCTCTGTAGAGGAGAGCAGGAAGGTTAAAATATAAATTAAGAGTAAGAGTATATTATCATTTTTAAAAGATATTATTAGCAAACTTAGAATGACTAATGAGATTAAATGACATATTGAAATGATATATACTTTTTTGAATTTATCTGCTAATATACCTCCTACTAGAGAAAATAAAATCCATGGTAAAAATGAAATACCGTATAGAGTAGCCATATGAAATGGAGATCCTGTTTTCTCAAATACTAGCAAAGGTAGAGCTAATTTTCTTAGCCAATCACCAAAGTTGGATACAAGAAATGTTAGCCACAATATTTTGTAATTTCTATTCAATAATATTACCTCCACGACAGGTTATACAATTGGGATCTATATGCCAATGCTCGGCTATTTTTGTAGTCATTGTATTCATATCTATAGATTTTAATTGGCCTACAGTAGTTAATTCACCGATACCAGTGATATATTTTGTAACTTCTGAACAAATGATACCAGTTGCTACAGATACTAGAGGAGCTATGGCAGTATTGTCACCAACTAAGTTTAAACGAGTTCTTTCTTCAAGGATTAGGTGAGAAATAGGGTGTTCTTTTTGGATAGTATTTCTCCAACAATCTATGCATCCAGATATTTTGGGGATAATAGTATATTGCAGGGCTCGTTGCGCTTCTAAACCTGCACAAAATAAAGGAATATTCAGCTTTACTATAGCTTCATTTACCCATCTTGCTAGTTTGATTTTAGGTCTATCCGCAACTAGTATTAAGCAGTCGAATCCTCGGAATGATTCAACAACATCTTCAGATGAATTGATTTTCTTTTCCTCAACAGTAAATTTTATTTGAGGATTAAATTCATAGATGCGTTGTTTTGCTATACTTGCTTTACTCTTTCCTATATCATCAAAGTTATATAAAATTTGTCTATTTAAATTAGATATATCAACGACATCAAATTCAACAGCTTTTATTTCTCCTATACCTAAGCCAGCTAAGTCATATATAATGTGAGATCCTAATCCGCCTAATCCAATAATTCCAATTTTTGAATCAATTAATTTTTTTTGAGAAATATATTTATTTTCACTTAAAGTTGCGTAAGATGAAAAAAGTTGATGTTTCTGTGATAACGTTCTAATTCATACTTGGATAATATTTTAGAACCAGTAAGATTTAAATCCTCGATAAATCGTTCTTTACTGATTTCATCAATAGCTTCCATTACATCAGATGGTGATAGTTCACTGTAGGTTTCTGAAACTTCTCTTATGATTTTTTCGACGGTATTAATTCCATCCATTTTTTTGAGCATGTATTCAATAGCTCCGCTAGGGTCTTCATATTCTGTAATTTCTCCAACCCCACCTATATAGACCGATCCGTCTTTATATACTACTGGGTAAGCCTTTTTTAGTTTTGGACGAGCTTTTAGTAGATCCATTATATCTCCTTATATCAATTAAAAGAAAAGGTAACTAGAGAAAGTCTAGTTACCAGCCTCGGTGAAGAAAGTATTACTATCCTTTACTGCACTGCGATTCCTGCAATACTTACAGAATGAACACGTTTTTGCTTAAGCATAAAATCTACCTCCTAATATTTAAATTTCAAGTAGCAAAGCTATGAGATAGATAGAATTTTATCATTTTATATATTTTTTGTCAATTCATTTTTCAGACAATTAATTTTTTTGTGAATTTTTAAAAAATTGAAATAATAACTGAAAAATGATAGAAAAGGAAAGTTCATTTTTAATTGCATTCCCTAGTGATTTTTGTTAAGATAAAGACAAATACAAATGAAAGCGAGAACAAGATGACACGTTATCAAGATGATTTTTATGATGCTATCAATGGAGAATGGCAACAGACAGCTGAAATCCCAGCAGATAAGTCTCAAACAGGAGGTTTTGTTGATTTAGATCAGGAAATTGAAGACTTGATGCTGGCGACAACAGACAAGTGGTTAGCAGGTGAAGAGGTGCCTGAGGATGCTATCTTGGCAAACTTTGTCAAATACCACCGCCTAGTTCGTGATTTTGACAAGAGAGAAGCTGACGGTATCACACCTGTCTTACCACTCCTTAAAGAATTCCAAGAATTGGAGACTTTTGCGGATTTTACAGCTAAACTAGCAGAGTTTGAACTTGCAGGAAAACCGAACTTCCTTCCTTTTGGTGTATCGCCAGACTTTATGGATGCTAGAATCAACGTTTTGTGGGCTAGCGCTCCAAGCACAATCTTGCCAGATACGACCTACTATGCAGAAGAACATCCTCAGCGCGAAGAGCTCTTGACTCTTTGGAAAGAAAGCAGCGCAAATCTCCTCAAGGCTTATGATTTCTCTGATGGAGAAATTGAAGACTTGCTAGAGAAAAGACTTGAATTGGATCGCCGAATTGCAGCAGTGGTGCTTTCTAATGAAGAAAGTTCAGAGTATGCTAAACTTTACCATCCATATTCTTATGAAGATTTCAAAAAATTCGCGCCTGCTCTACCTTTGGATGACTTCTTCCAAGCTGTTCTTGGACAAGTACCAGACAAGGTTATTGTAGACGAGGAACGTTTCTGGCAAGCAGCAGATCAATTCTATAGTGAAGAGGCATGGCCTCTTCTCAAGGCAACCTTGATTTTGAGTGTTGTCAATCTTTCAACCAGCTATTTAACAGAAGAAATCCGTGTCTTGTCAGGTGCCTATAGCCGTGCGCTTTCAGGAGTTCCAGAAGCCAAAGACAAGGTCAAGGCAGCTTATCAACTAGCACAAGGTCCTTTCAAACAAGCCTTAGGTCTTTGGTATGCCCATGAAAAATTCTCTCCAGAAGCTAAGGCGGACGTGGAGAAAAAAGTGGCAACCATGATTGATGTCTATAAGGAACGCTTGGCTAAGAATGACTGGCTGACTCCTGAAACTCGTGACAAGGCCATCGTCAAACTCAATGTCATCAAGCCTTATATCGGTTATCCAGAAGAATTGCCAGCACGCTACAAAGACAAGGTAGTGGATGAGACTGCTAGTCTTTTTGACAATGCTCTAGCCTTTGCGCGTGTGGAAATCAAACACAGTTGGAGCAAGTGGAACCAACCTGTAGACTACAAGGAATGGGGCATGCCTGCTCACATGGTCAATGCCTACTACAATCCACAGAAGAATCTGATTGTCTTCCCAGCGGCTATTTTACAGGCACCTTTCTATGACTTGCATCAGTCATCTTCTGCTAATTACGGTGGTATTGGGGCGGTTATTGCTCATGAAATTTCCCACGCCTTTGATACCAACGGAGCTTCCTTTGACGAAAATGGTAGCCTCAAGGATTGGTGGACAGAGAGCGACTATGCTGCCTTCAAGGAGAAAACACAAAAAGTCATTGACCAATTTGATGGACAGGATTCTTATGGAGCAACCATTAACGGTAAATTGACTGTATCAGAAAACGTGGCTGACTTGGGAGGAATCGCAGCAGCGCTTGAAGCAGCTAAGAGAGAAGCAGACTTCTCAGCAGAAGAGTTCTTCTACAACTTCGGTCGCATCTGGCGCATGAAAGGTCGTCCAGAATTTATGAAACTTTTGGCTAGTGTCGATGTGCACGCGCCAGCCAAACTTCGTGTCAATGTACAAGTGCCAAACTTCGATGATTTCTTTACAACCTATGATGTCAAAGAAGGTGACGGAATGTGGCGTTCACCAGAAGAGCGCGTGATTATTTGGTAATACAAAGAGACAAGTAAAACTCCTATAATTACACCTTCCCTATCTATGTACACCCTAAAAAGTTAGATAGAATAATCTAGCTTTTGGGGTGTAGTTCATAGGGATTATGAAATTGAAGTCTTTTCTTATTTTAAAATTCATAGTAAAATATCCCTCTGTATCAAGATAACAGGAGGATTTTTATGTCTCAAAAGACTATCAACATAGGCTACGCCCGTGTATCTACTCATAAGCAAGACCTAGGATTGAAAGTGCAAATCGAAGCTCTCAAACATTGCGATAAACTTTTTATAGAAAAGGAATCTGGTGCAAATAACACTCGTCCTGAACTTACAAAAGCCTTAAAACTGGCCTCTGACTTTTCGAAAGATGGCAAGCAGGTTACTTTCACTATCTATAAGTTAGATAGACTGACTCGATCTATGTTTAAGCTACTAGAACTTATTGAACAATTTAATGAATATCATATTCAGCTAGTCAGTTTGCATGAAAAACTAGAAACAGACTCTCTTATTGGCAGGTTACTTTGCGTCATTTTAGGCTTTGTGGCAGAAAATGAGCTGGAAAATCTGAGGTTTCGCACAAAAGAAGGACTTCGAAAAGCTAAGGAAAATGGTGTTAGATTAGGAGCAAAACGGATTTCAAAAGAAAAGGAGGAGCGGATACTTAACAAATATCTACATTCAAATATAAGCATACGTAATATTGCAAAAGCTGAACAAATTTCTACATCAACCCTATATAAAGTGTTAGAACGCAATAAAGTGGCGAACAATCGTCAAAAAAAACGGAAAATCATTGCTAAAAATAGGGAAAAATGGTAGAATGAAGCTGTAAATTTGTTTCGATTAACGACCGTTTGATGAAACAGTCAAAACAACAATATGAATATTTAAAAAATACGAGTTTAACAGTGTTTTTAACCTGTATTAGACTGGTATTTTTTGTGTATCGTTTAACGGTCGTTACGCGATACACTTAGTTCCCTATCTCTAAAGTAGTTAGCGAGCTTATGGTAACAAAAAATTTAAAAATTATTAAGATATGTAATAGTGTAATAGCTGTATTGTTCAGTTAATGGATAAAGGTTCATTTAAGGCTTCTATCAAGAACATTAAATGTTTAGAGAATGAGTTGGCTCAAAATTTTGCTTTTGTGGTCTTGAAAGGAAGTTGATTTTGTTATTTTATAAGCCTAAAAAGGCAATTATATATTCCCAAGGAGGAAAAATTATGAATAAACTAACTAAACTAGGTATTGTCACTTTCTCTGCTGTAACTCTTAGTGCTGCCGTGCCAACTTTGGTGCGTGCCGAGGAAAACGTTGCGCCGCAGCCAAATGTTGCTGCTAAACCTAATGTTGCTCAACCAACACCTGCACCAAAACCTAATGGTAGCTGGGTTGATTTCAGTATGCTCGACCCAATCGCTAAACCAAAACCAAAGCTAGACAAAGAAGTTTCAAAACCTGCTGAAAAGCCAGTAGAAGAGCCCGCTCCTGTCGAAAAACCTTCGACCGAGGGCAACATTCTTGCAAACGGAACAGATGAGGCTATCGCAGAGGACAAGAAAAATGCTGAGATCGAGAAAAAATACAACGTCGATCCAACCAATCAGCTACCTGAGCCAGGCCTGCCAATCATAACGCCTGAACCAGAACAACCTATAACAGATTCTGAAGAGATGAAGAAGATGGTAGCAGAGGATTTAGCCTATAAGAAAGGAGCAGCTAAGACTCAAGAAGAGTACAATAAACTGATAGCTGAGGCTAATGAGAAGCTTTGGGCTGCTGACGGAGTTGATATGGATGAACTGATCCATAGACTAATCCCAGAAAAACCTGGAGCCGTGCCAGCATTCTCAGATATAAGCGTTCGAAAATATGAAATCCAAGCAGATTTCTTAGATGCTGATCTTGTCCAAAAACATGGATACACTACTGAATCAAGAATTGATAGTCCAAAACAAGCAGAAGTTAGCTCTACATGGAACGTACATGACAAAGATAGCGCAGATGGAATACTAACAGCAAAAAAATTCTCCGACTACACTTTTAGCCACGTCGTAAAATCAGCTGCAGATCATCCAGATATCGACCCAGATCCAAAAGTTGTCAGAGTCAGTTATGATGCAGCTTATGCTTTGCGTGGTTCTGGCTACAAAAATGGTAAAGGAGATAATCTTTTTCGCTACTATTTTATTTACACTAAAAATAAACCAGTAGAAGAAAAACCGAAAGATCCGCAACCAGCGGAAACGGAAAAACCTGCTGAAATTTCGAAACCAGCGGAGACAGTTGAACCAACTGTGCAGCCGAAACCAGCTGAGAACAAGCCGGTTGAAAATAAACCAGCTGAAACACCCGTTCCATCTCCAAAACCAGCAGAAAACCCTCAACCAGAGGTTAAACCAGCAGAGCAACCACAACCAGCTAACTCAGTGAAACCAGCTAAAAATGCTGGATTACCAAAGATTCCTTATAGAACCAACCAGCCAAAACGTTGGTTTAACGGAGCAGGTCGCCCTACTCTAACAACAAACGACCTTGCTGCTCCACTTCCTGTTGAAAATGTAGAAAAAACATCTTACGGTTGGTGGACAGCTGAACCAGACTTGCTTCATGCAGGATCTCATATAAAAGTAAATACTTTTAATTCGAATTTCAATAATCCGATGTTCGAAAACGGTAAAGAGATAAAATTTAAAGGTAGCGGATTTGGAGATATGGATAGTAGGTTTAAACCTGCTCTTGTTCGAGTAAAAGTTCCAGAGTTGGAAGGAATGAACTACGAAGCTTATACAATTTTCTATGAAGTTCCTAATAAAAATGGAAATCCAACTTACGGAACAAATCGAACTCTCCAAGGTGGTGGCATCTCTTTAACTATCAAATCAAAAGAGAAGAAAGAAGATATTCAGGTTTATACATTAACTAAGGATAGAAAACTGGAAGAACTCTATTATCCAGGATTCCCAAGTGAAGAAACAAATCGCTATGATGAGAAAACTAAAACTCATTCATACAATCTATTTGGTGAAACCTACGATACTTACGTTTTCTTGTTTAAGAACCCTACTGAAAAACCAGCTGAGCAAGTAAAACCTGAAGTTAAGCCAAGTGAACAACCTAAGCCAGACAAGCAACCAAGTGTTCCTACTGTTCCAGTTGATCAACCACAACCTGCTAAGCCAGTGAAACCAACTGAGAAGCTAAGTGAGAAACCTGTAAATCCAGTTACACCAGTTGCTCCAATAACACCGACAACTCCCGTAACGCCTACGCTTAATCCAGCCATCCCAAACAATACTCGTGTTCTTTCGAACAAAGCTGGAAGCGTTCAAGTGCATGGTTCAGAAGCAACACTCAAAAATGTCAGCTATATCAAGGTAGAAGAAACCAAGCCGACTTCACTTGAATCAAAAGACTACAAGGCATTTGACATTCATCTATATGACGCGAATGGTAAAGCTATCCAGCCAAATGGCATGGTTCTAGTAAGTCTTTCTGCCGATAAGCCAGTTGAAAATGTTTACTATGTTGCTCCAGATGGTACTTTACAGGCATTGAAGTTCAAACAAGATACAGATAAGGTTACTTTTGAAACCAATCACTTCAGTATCTATGCTATGACTTTCAAAGTTGCCGCAAGCCGTGATAACGGAGGTAGTACAACTCCTGTTCCAGTTGTAAATAGTAGTAATACTGAACAAAAAGGAAATGATGCAAGTAGTACAAAAACTCAAGCTGAGTCGTTAGCAACTAAGACTGAAACTATTTCGAAACAAGTAGCTAAGACTTTGCCAAATACTGGAGAAAATCACTCAATTCTCGCCACCCTATTTGGAATGTTAACTCTAACTGCTGGATTATTTAGCTTTCGTAAGGAGTCAGAATAACTCCAATTCATAGTTTATCTATCAAATATTTTAGACTGTGAAAAAATCAATTTGAGGAGATGATTTAGAAAATCTTTTCATGATAAAATGCATAGTATCAAATTTTTCTACATCTGATATTATGCGTTTTTTATAATTCTAATACTCTTCGAAAATCTCTTCAAACCACGTCAGCTTCGCCTTGCCGTAGATATATGTTACTGACTTCGNNTTCATTGAGTATTAAATTGTGCTATCGATTGTCATCATCTTGCTAGAAAAAGGGATTGAAGGCCTTTTCGTGAGCGATAGTAGTAGCTGGACCATGTCCTGGATAGACATCGTAGTTTGGTAGGGTGAAGAGTTGGGTCTGGATACTATGAAGGAGTTGCTCTGTACTACCAGTCGGAAGATCCGTCCGTCCAATTGTTTCGCGGAACAGAGCATCTCCCGTCAAGACTAGGTGAGCATCAGGAAAGACTAGGGAAACACCACCGATAGAGTGCCCTGGGGTCGGTAGAACCTTAAAACGAAATTCCTCTAGTTGGTATTCTTCGTGAAAGACAAAGGTGTGTTCTGCAGGTTTTGTGACCACATCTGCCATATCATCGTGGCGAGGGAGACCGGAGAGATTATCGACAGGAGTGTAGAGCCAGCTGGCTTCGCTCTCTGCGATATAGACAGGAGGATTGCCAAACGTCTCGCGAACCAAGTCCAGACTCATGATATGGTCATAATGAGCGTGGGTCAATAGAATGGCACAGATCGGTTTGTTGAGGTTCTCGATTGTCTGACGAATGGCTTCCCATTGACTACCAGGATCTACAACGATGAGGTGTTTTTCACCTTCCAGGTAATAGGTGTTTTCATAGGCAACAGGATTCACAGTTTTATGGATTTTCATTTTATCTCCAATCTCAAAGAATGTACTAAATTAAGTATAGCACAGTTAGGGAGAATAGGTAAGGATTTAGAATGAACTTAAAAACCAGCATGACTAGATGAAGACAGGCTGGTTATCAATTTATCAATATTGGAAAGGTGTCAATTGCCCTCCATAGGTTGCATAAACTCCGTCATTAGCTTGTTTGATAGATGTGATGTTTAGAGTGCCACCGTAGTTGGCTTCTCGTTTATCGCTATATTCACTATAAGTTATCCTATTGGGCAGGTTCTGATCCTTAGCCTAGTATTGAACGACTGTTTTTTTATAGCTTTGTTGGCTGAATAGAAACAGGCAGCTAACTCCTAACACTAGGAGAGCAAAGATAGAAATAGCAGCTTTTTTCATAGGTGTTCTCCTTATAAACTAAAGGATAGAAGAAAGTATCTTGAGGATTTTTATACTCTTCGAAAATCTCTTCAAACCGCGTCAACGTCGCCTTGCCGTATATATGGTTACTGACTTCGT
>NZ_VMLA01000042.1:27147-44504 GCF_013276425.1 Streptococcus sp. 3874
GATTTTCATTGAGTATTAATTCCAAAATCCAGTCAAGGTACCAGTGTATGTGATACGTTTATCTTTCGTATCTTCAGGGAAATTGGGGAAGTCAAAAAGTCTTTGGGTTACAATATGGTTTCCGTTCTTCTATCTCTCCTTCTATCACCTAAGTTTAAAATCTAACTTCGTAGTATATTATGGACCAATAATTCAGAATTATTAAGCAATTCTGAATTATTTTTTTCTTATTCTGTTCCAATCTAGTTTTCATATTCTTAAAAAAGTGATAAAATGGTAGGAAGAATTGGAGAGTAGAGATGCCAAAAGAAGTGAATTTAACAGGCGAAGAAGTTGTCGCTTTAACCAAAAAATATTTAACGGAAGAGGATGTCCATTTTGTCCATAAGGCCTTGGTCTATGCGGTGGATTGTCATAGTGGTCAATACCGCAAATCAGGCGAGCCTTATATCATTCACCCTATTCAAGTGGCAGGTATTCTAGCCAAACTCAAGCTGGATGCTGTAACGGTAGCTTGTGGTTTTTTGCATGATGTGGTGGAAGATACAGATGCGACCTTGGACGATTTGGAAAGAGAGTTTGGTCCCGATGTGCGCGTGATTGTTGACGGAGTCACCAAGCTTGGCAAGGTCGAGTACAAGTCTCACGAAGAGCAGTTGGCTGAAAATCATCGCAAGATGCTCATGGCCATGTCTGAGGACATCCGCGTTATCTTGGTCAAACTGTCTGACCGCTTGCACAATATGCGAACCCTGAAACATCTTCGAAAAGACAAGCAGGAGCGCATTTCCAAAGAAACTATGGAAATCTATGCCCCACTTGCTCACCGTTTGGGGATTTCCAGTGTCAAATGGGAATTGGAAGACCTGTCTTTCCGTTATCTCAACCCGACAGAGTTTTACAAGATTACCAATATGATGAAGGAAAAGCGCAGAGAGCGTGAAGCCTTGGTGGATGAGGTAGTCACAAAATTAGAGGAGTATACGATAGATCGTCACTTGAAAGGGAAGATTTATGGTCGTCCCAAGCATATTTACTCAATTTTCCGCAAAATGCAGGACAAGAGAAAACGGTTTGAGGAAATCTATGACCTGATTGCCATTCGTTGTATTTTGGATACCCAAAGTGATGTTTATGCCATGCTTGGTTATGTGCATGAACTTTGGAAACCCATGCCTGGTCGCTTTAAGGACTACATCGCTAACCGCAAGGCAAATGGTTACCAGTCTATCCATACGACTGTCTATGGGCCAAAAGGACCGATTGAATTCCAAATTCGGACCAAGGCCATGCACGAGGTGGCTGAGTACGGGGTTGCGGCTCACTGGGCTTATAAGAAAGGCGTTAAGGGGCAGGTTAACAGTAAGGAGTCTGCTATTGGGATGAACTGGATCAAGGAGATGATGGAGCTTCAAGATCAGGCTGATGATGCCAAGGAATTTGTGGACTCTGTTAAGGAAAACTATCTGGCTGAGGAGATTTACGTCTTTACACCAGATGGAGCTGTCCGTTCTCTTCCAAAAGATTCAGGACCTATTGACTTTGCTTATGAAATCCATACTAAAGTCGGTGAAAAAGCGACTGGTGCCAAGGTCAACGGCCGTATGGTTCCACTGACAACCAAGCTCAAAACAGGGGATCAGGTTGAAATTGTCACCAACCCCAACTCCTTTGGACCTAGCCGCGACTGGCTCAATATGGTCAAGACCAGCAAGGCGCGCAACAAGATTCGTCAGTTTTTTAAAAACCAAGATAAGGAATTATCTGTTAATAAGGGTCGTGAAATGTTGATGACCCAGTTCCAAGAAAATGGTTATGTGGCCAATAAATTTATGGACAAGCGTCATATGGACCAAGTCCTGCAAAAGACCAGCTACAAGACAGAAGACTCCCTCTTTGCGGCCATTGGTTTTGGGGAAATCGGTGCTATTACTGTCTTTAATCGTCTGACTGAAAAGGAACGTCGTGAAGAAGAACGTGCCAAGGCCAAGGCTGAGGCAGAAGAACTTGTCAAAGGTGGCGAGGTCAAGGTTGAAAATAAAGAAACCCTCAAGGTCAAGCATGAAGGTGGTGTGGTCATTGAAGGTGCTTCTGGTCTCCTAGTGCGGATTGCCAAGTGTTGTAACCCCGTGCCTGGTGATGATATTGTCGGCTACATTACCAAGGGTCGTGGTGTGGCTATTCACCGTGTGGACTGTATGAACCTGCGCGCCCAAGAAAACTACGAGCAACGTCTCCTTGATGTGGAGTGGGAAGGTCAGTACTCTAGCTCAAATAAAGAGTATATGGCTCATATTGATATTTATGGCCTCAACCGTACAGGATTGTTGAACGATGTACTGCAAGTTCTCTCAAACACAACCAAGAATATTTCAACAGTCAATGCCCAACCAACCAAGGATATGAAATTTGCCAATATCCATGTGTCCTTTGGCATTACCAACCTCTCGACGCTGACTACGGTTGTGGACAAGATTAAGAGTGTGCCAGAAGTTTACTCTGTCAAACGAACCAACGGTTAATTGTCTGAGTTCTTACTAGAAAGGCTATTATGAAAATCATTATCCAACGTGTTAAAAAAGCCCAAGTCAGTATCGAAGGTCAGGTTCAGGGAAAAATCAATCAGGGGCTCTTATTGCTGGTTGGTGTTGGACCAGAGGACCAAGAGGAAGATTTGGACTATGCTGTGAGAAAACTGGTCAATATGCGGATTTTTTCAGATGCAGAAGGCAGGATGAACCTATCTGTCAAAGATATTGAAGGAGAAATCCTTTCTATTTCCCAGTTTACCCTCTTTGCGGATACCAAGAAAGGCAATCGTCCAGCCTTTACAGAAGCAGCCAAACCTGATATGGCATCAGACTTCTATGATGTTTTCAACCAAAAACTAGCGCAAGAAGTGCCTGTTCATACAGGTATCTTTGGAGCGGATATGCAGGTTGAGCTGGTCAATGATGGGCCAGTTACCATTATCCTAGATACTAAAAATAGATAAGAAAGATCAAGCCCAGCCGGCTTGGTTTTTCTCATCTATCATAAAATACTCCAAAAGAAATCGGTGCTTGATAGGCTTGGGGAAAGTCTTGTTTCAGGATTTGGCAGGTGCGATAGGAAGGGATGAGATGTCCTAGGATGAGGAGAGTCCCCTGAAGGAAAAGTGGGGTACCACTTAAACATATCAAGGAGAGAATCATCAGGATATCCCATAGGAGAATTTGTAAGGCAAAAGACCAGAATCTCGGTCTAATCTGGGAATAGAGTTGACTAAAGTGGTCACAAAGCTGGTTAGAAAGATAGGTAAACAGCACAGGGTGAAAGAAAATGAGCTAACCGCTATAAATCAAAATCCAATCCCAAGTAAGCACCTCTTTAAAAGCCAAAATGCCCAGCATGATTCCATCAATGACAAGGAGCTCAATGGTTTTGATGAAGATGATTTTTTCATGATAAGCCCTCCTTTTTTCATCTGTTAGTGACGGAATAGTTTATATAATTATTATACAATATTTAGTTGGATTATGGAAGCGCTTACTATCGTTTTTGATATAAAAAATAGATAAGAAAACCCTGAAAATAAAACTTTCAGGGTTGGTTGGGGTACTTGAGAAATTAGTCGATTTTTTCGACGTAGAGTTGTTTTGCAATGTCCATACTTACTTGCAAATTCTCGTTTTTACTGAGGATAGTGAAGGTATTGCTGAAGCCATCAAACTGCTTGACTTGGAGAGGATCACCGATGTGAAGTGAGTGCTTATCCAAATAACTGAGAATGTCAAAACTATCGTGCACACGAGTCAGGCGGTAGGCGCCAGCTTCCTTGATGTCAGCTAGTGGCAGGTTATTGATTTCAACCAGGAGTTCTCCCTTGGCAGGAATAGTTCCTCCGTGAGGGCAAGTCTTGGGGAATCCAAGTAATTTTTCTAGTCTCTCCACGAATAGCTCAGAGACAGTATGTTCCAATACCTCAGCTTCCTCGTGAATCTGGTCACTTGTATAGTCTAAATGATGGACTAGAAAAACTTCAATCAAGCGATGCTTACGATAGAGCTCAGAGACCAATTTGAGACCGAGGTCAGTCAGTAGATAGCCACATTCCTTGTCCTTGAGGATGAGATTTTCACTCTTCATCCGTTTAATCATTTCAGTTACGGCAGGGGGAGAGACTTGCATACGAGCCGCAATTTCCTTGTTGGTAATTTTATGCAGGTCTATGCCAATTTCATAAATACATTTTAGATAATCTTCTTTATTCGGGGTCATTCGCTTCCTCTTGTCTAATATCTTTATCTAGTATATCAAAAAAAGCTAGATTTCTCTAGCTGTGACTTTTTATGTTATACTTATTGCAAGAGAAAAAACGAGGAGATAGATATGACAAAAATAGCTCTTCTTTCAGATATTCATGGAAATACTACCGCTTTGGAGGCTGTTTTGGCAGATGCTCGGCAGCTAGGAGTGGATGAATACTGGCTTCTGGGAGATATTCTCATGCCAGGGACAGGACGTAGAAGGATTTTGGACTTGTTGGATCAACTACCGATTACAGCTAGAGTTTTGGGGAACTGGGAAGACAGTCTGTGGCATGGTGTCCGCAAGGAATTGGATAATACTCGTCCTAGTCAACGCTATCTCTTGCGCCAGTGCCAGTATGTTTTAGAGGAAATTTCCCTAGAAGAAATTGAATTGCTTCACAATCAACCTCTTCAAATCCATCGTCAGTTTGGGGATTTGACAGTTGGAATTAGCCATCATCTGCCTGATAAGAATTGGGGGCGTGAGTTGATTCATACTGGAGCGCAAGAGGATTTTGACCGCTTGGTGACCAATCCTCCTTGTGATATTGCTGTTTATGGACATATTCACCAGCAGTTGCTTCGTTACGGAACTGGTGGGCAATTGATTGTTAATCCGGGTTCGATTGGGCAGCCTTTCTTTTTGGATGCCCAGTTGCGGAAGGACTTGCGGGCCCAGTATATGATTTTGGAGTTTGATGACAAGGGCTTGGTAGATATGGATTTCCGACGGGTAGACTACGATGTAGCAGCTGAATTGCAGCTAGCTAAAGACCTGAGACTTCCCTATTTTGAGGTTTATTATGAAAGTCTGGTCAATGGTATCCACCATACTCATCATCAGGAATTTCTGAGAGAATTGGCGCAGAAAGAGGGCTATGATAGGGAATTAGATGCCTGGTTAAAAAGTGGTAATGATTGACATTACAACTAAAAAGGGTATAATAAAAGAAAAAGAAGAGTAGAGGCAGGGGAGCCTCGTAAAAAGGAGAAGAGGATGCAAATTCCAAGTAGATTTACCATTGCGACTCATATGCTGATAATCATTGCCCTCAAGGGGAAGGAAAGCAAGGTGACCAGTGATTTTCTGGCTGCTAGTGTTGGGGTCAATCCTGTCATTATCAGAAAAACCTTGTCTCAGTTGAAGAAGGCCGAGCTGATTTCAGTAGCGCGTGGAACAGGGGGGACAGAGATTGTCAAGGATCTCAAAGACATTAGTCTTTTAGATGTTTATCAGGCGGTGGAGTGTCTTGGTAAGACAGGCCAACTCTTTAGTTTCCATGACAATCCAAATCCAAATTGCCCAGTCGGAGCTCATATTCATGAGGTTTTGGATCAAAAATTGGAGAGAATCCAGCGAGCTATGGAGGCTGAACTTGGTCAGACCAGCCTAGAACAAGTCGTGGCCGATGCAGAGAGTCAGATGAAGGATTGATTTTTTCTTTAAAACAAGAAAAGCTTATGAGAAGGTTTTTATACTCAATGAAAATCAAAAAGCAAACTAGGAAGCTAGCCGCANNCTGACGAAGTCAGTAACATATATACGGTAAGGCGACGCTGACATGGTTTGAAGAGATTTTCGAAGAGTATTACCTTTTCATAAGCTTTTTATCTATTCTTCCAGGCTTGGTAACGGGTATCAATCAATAATTGGGTAAGGCGTCCCATGGTTTCCCTTTCTTCTGGAGTGAGGGATTGAGCTTGGACAAAGAGATGATGAATGTGTTCAATAGCCTTAAAGGAAGACAGGTCATTGATGGAGCTAATTCCAGCAGCTAGAATGGTGCCAAAGAAGAGGTCGAAGTAGAGCTGAAGTTCTTCATCAGGGACTGTGGCCACCCACTCCTTGAAGGTTGTGTCAACTTGTTGGCTATCACTGTTGGTCTTATCCAGTTGGACGAAGTGCTTGTCCTCAATCTGCCAACTAAAGGTATCGTGCTGGGCGATGCCACCCAAGGCAGTGCTATGAACGATGATTTGGTGGGCAGGAATTTCCAGCATCCTACCGATAATGGAACCTTGTGGAATGAAGACCTTGGTTCTATCCATTATCCTTTGATAACCTTCGGTCTGTGTCAATTCTTGATGGAGACCAGGTGCATCAAATGTATAGACTTCGGTAATCTGATTTTGCAAGCTTTGCTCAATTTGACTAGCAGCATAGATAGCTAGATTTCCTCCCTTGGAATGCCCAGCTAGAATGACTTTTTTCCTAGGGTGGTGGACAAAAAAGTTCTCTAAATAGCATAGGGCGTGCTTTTGAGCAGGAATTTCCTTCATATAGGTCATGTGGAAATCTTCCTTCCAGCCAATGATACTGTCATCAGTCCCACGAAAGACAATCAGATAGGTATCGAGAGTGAGGCGGTAGGTCATAGCCGCAAATTGCTTTTGCAATTCAGGGTCGATGTCGTTGATAAAATGGGAGAGTTTGCAATTTTTGAAGCGCTTGTGTCGAGCTAATTCATCCAATAATTGGAGACGATTTTTACTGGTCAACATGCTGGACTCTCTTGGAACCTGAGGTGCCAAATCTAAAAGTCGCTGAGGAGTTGAGGAGACTAGATTATCAAAGGGAAGGTAGGTGGTTTCTGTTAAGGTTAGAATGTCTAATTCATTTAAAGGTAGGTCGTAAAAGGAATCATATGCGACAACTTTCAGGTAGTCAAAAATATTGGTCATAAGTGCTCCTTTCTTTTTATTTATCTTATCAAATTTCCCTCAAATTAGCTAGTAGGATTGCCTGTCTCTGCTGGTTAAAAACAAGCTATTTCAAATTCAGTTTCAGACCTTCGAGCATGGAAAAATCTGTTATAATAATAGAAAAGGAGGAGCGCATGCACAAGATTTTACTAGTAGAAGATGATCAGGTTATTCGTCAACAGGTCGGGAAAATGCTCTCTGAATGGGGATTTGAAGTGGTTTTGGTAGAAGACTTTATGGAAGTTTTGAGTCTATTTGTTCAGTCGGAACCTCATCTGGTCCTCATGGATATTGGGCTGCCTTTGTTTAATGGCTATCACTGGTGTCAGGAAATTCGTAAGATTTCCAAGGTTCCCATCATGTTTCTGTCTTCCAGAGACCAGGCTATGGATATTGTTATGGCAATCAATATGGGGGCGGATGACTTTGTGACCAAGCCTTTTGACCAGCAGGTTCTTTTAGCTAAGGTTCAGGGCTTGTTGCGTCGTTCCTATGAGTTTGGGCGTGACGAGAGTTTACTGGAATATGCTGGTGTTATCCTCAATACCAAATCCATGGATTTACATTATCAAGGGCAAGTCTTGAATTTGACTAAGAATGAATTCCAGATTTTACACGTTTTATTTGAACACGCAGGAAATATCGTAGCGCGTGACGACCTCATGCGGGAACTTTGGAACAGTGACTTTTTCATTGATGATAATACCCTCTCTGTCAATGTGGCTCGTTTGCGTAAAAAGTTGGAAGAGCAGGGCTTGGTAGGATTTATCGAGACCAAGAAAGGGATAGGGTACGGACTGAAGCATGCTTGATTGGAAACAATTTTTTCTAGCCTATCTGCGTTCCCGTAGTCGTCTGTTTGTCTATCTGCTTGCTTTGGCATTTCTGGTTTTGCTCTTTCAGTTTTTATTTGCCAGTTTGGGAACTTACTTTCTCTACTTTTTCCTCTTGTGTTGCTTTGTAACCATCTTATTTTTCACTTGGGACATATTGGTGGAAACGCAGGTCTATCGTCAGGAAATTCTCTATGGGGAGAGGGAAGCTCAGTCTCCTTTGGAAAGAGCCTTGGCTGAAAAATTAGAAGCGCGTGAGATGGAACTCTATCAGCAGAGGTCTGACGCAGAAAGAAAACTGACGGATTTGCTGGATTACTATACCTTGTGGGCCCATCAGATTAAGACCCCCATTGCAGCCAGTCAACTCTTAGTTGCAGAAGTGGTCGACCGCCAACTGAAGCAGCAATTAGAACAGGAAATTTTCAAGATTGACTCCTATACCAATTTAGTTTTACAGTACCTGCGTTTAGAAAGTTTTCATGATGATTTGGTCTTAAAGCAGGTTCAAATTGAGGACTTGGTCAAGGAAATAATTCGTAAATACGCTCTTTTCTTTATTCAAAAAGGCCTAAATGTCAATCTACATGACCTTGATAAAGAAATCGTGACGGATAAAAAGTGGCTGCTAGTGGTTATTGAGCAAATTATCTCAAATAGTCTCAAGTACACTAAGGAAGGTGGTCTGGAGATTTATATGGAGGGGCAAGAGCTTTGTATCAAGGATACGGGAATCGGGATAAAAAACAGTGATGTCCTCCGAGTCTTTGAACGTGGATTTTCAGGATATAATGGACGCCTAACCCAGCAGTCATCTGGCCTTGGCCTTTACCTATCTAAGAAAATTTCTGAAGAACTGGGGCACGAGATTCGTATCGAGTCTGAGGTCGGAAAAGGAACGATAGCGCGGATTCAGTTTGCTCAAGTGAACCTAGTCCTTGAGTGAGAATAGACGAAAAAGCCTCCGGACTGGAGGCTTTTATGCTAGGTTCTTATTTCTCAACGCGTGATTTGTTGGCTATATCAGCTAGGATAGCTCCAACAAAATCATCAACTGAGACAGTTTGTGTTTCTTTTTGGCCATAGCGACGAACGTTAACAGTTCCGTCTTCCATTTCCTTGTCTCCAACAATCAATTGGTAAGGAATCTTGCTGGTTTGTGAAGCACGGATCTTGAACTGCATTTTTTCATTGCGCTCATCTACGTCTGCACGGACACCGCGGTCACGGAGTTTCTTGGCCACTTCCCAAGCGTAGTCCACGTGTTTTTCGTTAGATACTGGGATGAGGGTTACTTGGTGTGGTGCCAGCCATGTTGGGAAGGCACCCTTGTAGTTCTCAATCAAGATAGCTGTGAAGCGTTCCATAGTTGAGATAACCCCACGGTGAATCATAACTGGACGGTGTTCTTCGCCATCAGCTCCGATGTATTTAAGGTCGAAGCGTTCTGGAAGTAAGAAGTCAAGTTGGATAGTAGAAAGAGTTTCTTCTTTTCCAAGAGCAGTTTTAACCTGGATATCCAATTTTGGTCCGTAGAAGGCTGCTTCGCCTTCGGCTTCAAAGTAGTCCACACCCATTTCATCAAGGGCTGCACGAAGCATGGTTTGGGCATTTTCCCACATCTCATCGTTGTCAAAGTACTTGTGAGTATCTTGAGGGTCGCGAAGAGAGAGACGGAAGCGGTAGTCAGTCAAGTTGAAGTCTTCATAAACATCGATAATCAACTGAAGGGCACGTTGGAATTCTTCTTGGATTTGTTCTGGAGTAACGAAAAGGTGACCGTCGTTGAGAGACATTTCACGCACACGTTGAAGACCAGTGAGGGCACCAGATTTTTCATAACGGTGCATCATACCGATTTCAGCGATACGGATTGGCAACTCACGGTAAGAGTGAACATGGTGTTTGAAGACTTGGATGTGGTGTGGGCAGTTCATTGGACGAAGGACAAATTCTTCCCCGTCACCCATGTCCATAGTTGGGAATATGTCTTCTTGGTAATGATCCCAGTGACCAGAAGTCTTGTAAAGTTCAACAGAAGCAAGTGGTGGAGTATAAACGTGTTGGTATCCAGAAGCCAACTCTTTGTCAACGATGTAGCGTTCCAACTCACGACGAATAGTCGCACCATTTGGCAACCAGAATGGAAGTCCTTGTCCCACTTCTTGTGAAATCATAAAGAGGTCAAGCTCTTTACCAAGTTTACGGTGGTCACGTTCCTTAGCTTCTTCACGCATTTGAAGGTAGTTTTTCAAGTCTTTCTTATCAAACCAAGCTGTCCCGTAGATACGTTGCATCATAGCGTTGTCGCTATTTCCACGCCAGTAAGCACCAGCTACATGGAGAAGGTGGAAGATTTGGATACGACCTGTTGATGGAACGTGAGGTCCACGGCAGAGGTCTACATATTCACCCTGACGATAGATAGTCAAACCGCCTTCGTCTTCTGAGTGTTCTTCAATCAATTCCAACTTGTAAGGGTCATTTTTGAAGATTTCACGTGCCTCGTCTTTAGTCACTTCTTCACGAATAGATGGGAAGTTTTCTTTGACGATTTTTTGCATTTCTTCTTCGATACGAGGAAGGTCTTCGTTAGAGATTTGACCAGCTGTGTTGTCAGTATCGTAGTAGAAACCATCTTCGATGGCTGGACCAACTCCCAAGTGAATGTCTGGGAAAAGACGACGAGCTGCTTGGGCGAACAAGTGAGCTGCTGAGTGACGCAAGATTGGAAGGGCATCTTCGTGATCAGGTGTTACAATTTCGATGCTTCCATCTTCAGTGATAGCACGAGTAGTGTCGATGAGTTTGCCGTTGAATTTACCAGCCAAGGCTTTTTTAGCTAGGGAATTGCTGATAGATTGGGCAATTTCAAAAGTTGTAACGCCAGATTCGAATTCACGAACAGCGCCATCTGGGAAAGTAATGTTAATCATGATGTTCTCCTTTTTTATTATTTCATAGTTTCTAAGCATTGATTTTTTATCAGCAGACTACTTCCAAGTCCTAACGTTCAATTGCTTTTCTTTATCAGAGAGGAAGTTTTCCATTTCCGTCAGAATATCTATATCCAAACGTTGAGAAAGTTCTAATAGTCACCAGATATTTTCTGAAAGTTTTTGTTCCAGTGTGTAGGGTGTTTCATCATAGTAGCGTCCTTGTTTTGTCATCACCAGTCGTTGGAAATTTCCAATATCATTAGATAAAGCCAAGAGGTCTTCTTCTACCGTCCACTTGGAATCATGATGCTTAACTTCCAGTTCGTTATAAGCTTGTCGGATTGCCCAACTGCGCTCCACTAATTCTTGCAACTCCATAATTAGTATCCTAATAAAAAAATGCGACATCCTCGAAAGGACGTCGCAACGTGGTTCCACCTTCATTTATGTACCTCAAAAGAGAGGGACACCTCTGATTGGCTCTAACGTGGCCACCGTTTTATGTTTTCATAAAAAACTCAAGAGTAGTATCAGTATAGTCTTTCTATGCGTTCTCAGCAACCACGCACTCTCTAGTAGAAAGGGACTAAGTGACTTGTCTCTATGGATTATTATAGCATGATTGTGAGATTTTTCAAGGATTTTGTGAAAGTTTTTTGTTTTTTATTTTTGCAGAATATGCTTGATACCAATACCGGAAGCCATGCCGACCAGAGCAAAGGTTTCATAGGCTAAAAAGTAGACAATGCTAAAATCGTGGAAAGAAATGATAGTAAAGCAAAAGAGCAATCCAATGTCAAAAGGGAAAAAGGGAAGCGGTAACCGTAAAGAAGAGAAACGATGAAGGTTACTAACGGAGAAAAGATAAAGATATTTAGAAGATGAGTCCTAGCAGATTGGGACCGGATGAGAGCAGTGAAAATAATTCATAAAGAGGCCAATAAAAGAAAAAGATGACCAGATAGTGGGGGAGATGGGAATAGAATCTAGGCATGATAATCAGCTCGTTTTAAAAAAACAGACAACTTAAATCTCTTGCTATGATTATTATAGCATGTTTAAAACAAGAAAGTAAATCTGTTGACAAAGAAGTTAGTTATTGGTAGAATAGGGATTGTCGTAAAGACAAATAACTTCTTCTTGGTTACAGGCATGCCAACCTGTCACTCGGATGAAGCCAAATAAAAAGGAGAAACATCATGGCAATCTCAAAAGAGAAAAAAAATGAAATCATTGCACAATATGCACGTCACGAAGGTGATACAGGTTCAGTAGAGGTTCAAGTTGCTGTCCTTACTTGGGAAATCAACCACCTTAACGAACACATCAAACAACACAAAAAAGACCACGCTACTTACCGTGGACTGATGAAAAAAATCGGTCGCCGTCGTAACTTGCTTGCATACTTGCGTAAAAACGACGTTAACCGTTACCGTGAGTTGATCAACTCTCTAGGACTTCGTCGCTAATTCAAGATACAAAGGCCGTCAAAAGCACAAAGCAAAAATAGGAAAATTGACGAAGAAACTTCAGTTTCTAGGAGATTTTATCTTTTTTGCCAAGTGCTTAGGCCGTGTTCAATTGAGCATATCTTGATAATAAAGCTACTCTAAATTGGGTAGCTTTTTTGCGTTGTCACCTTACCTCGCTATACTCAAGTATAATCTTCGGTTACGGTTCCTAACACTGTAAGGTAAAATAAACTAGCTTTTCTCCCTTCGGGGAGATTTTTTTTGTTTCACTGAAAGTTTCGTACAATCTTCGCCTCGTCGCCTAGCCTATAAACGGTTTATCTAGCAAGAATCATGATGCTAAGGGTGTCAAAAATCCGTATGAAAATAGGGAAATGACACAGTGTTCGATGAACACAAGGAGTTTCATCTTTTCCACTAAGATTTTAGCCCGGGCTCAAATCAGCTCTCTGACTTCAGAGGGCTTTTTTATTGAGGTTTTATCGGTCACAATTTTGGAGACTACAAAAACCTCAAATGGTATCAGCTAATTACACCATAAAGGTGCGCAGCTACTCGGCTTGAAAAGTCGAGTAGGTGTCTGCAAGCCCCCTCGGAGAGCCCACACTTTACGAAGTAAAGTATAGTATGTTATACTTTACATGGAAGTAGTCACTGAATTCCAGTTAGAAATTACTTTGTAACTACGTTTTGAGGAGGAGTAAAATGCTTTCCTACGTTCGACATTACCCACTAGCGATAGCTAAATTAATGTGTCTGTGCTCTCCTAAAATCTGCTGATTTATTACTGACTAATACAGGAGGTTTTTTTTATGGGACAGACAATCATATCTGCTATTGGTGTTTATATTTCCACCAGTATCGATTATTTAATTATTTTAATTATTTTATTTGCACAGCTATCACAGAATAAACAGAAATGGCATATTTATGCGGGGCAATATCTAGGCACAGGCTTACTTGTAGGGGCGAGTTTAGTTGCTGCTTATGTCGTTAATTTCGTGCCTGAAGAATGGATGGTTGGATTGCTTGGTTTAATCCCTATCTATTTAGGGATTCGCTTTGCAATTGTTGGAGAAGATGCGGAAGAAGAAGAGGAAGAAATTATTGAAAGATTAGAACAAAGCAAGGCAAATCAACTGTTTTGGACAGTTACATTGCTGACAATTGCGTCTGGCGGAGATAATTTAGGTATCTATATACCTTATTTTGCTTCGTTAGATTGGTCACAGACCCTCGTGGCCTTGCTTGTGCTTGTAATCGGCATAATTATCTTTTGCGAGATTAGTCGGGTGTTATCCTCTATTCCGTTACTATTCGAGACAATTGAAAAATACGAGCGAATCATTGTGCCCTTAGTATTCATTCTACTTGGACTATACATCATGTATGAAAATGGCACGATAGAGACTTTTCTGATCGTGTAGATTTTTTTGTTTCACTAGGATTTTAGCCCGAGCTCAAATCAGCTCTCTGATTTTCAGAGGGCTTTTTCATTGAGTATAAATGGACAAATCTTAACGTTACTCTATTGTAGAGTGGCTTTTGATTTGATTAGGAGATTCTTATAAATATAGTAAAATGAAATAAGAATAGGACAAATCGATCAGGACAGTCAAATCGATTTCTAAAAATGTTTTAGAAGTAGAGGTGTACTATTCTAGTTTCAATCTACTATATAAATGAAAACCTTAGCTGTTTGGCCAAGGTTCATTTCTTCTATGCAAGTTCTTCTCTTTTCTTATCTGGGTTCCAGATGAAGCTTGCGATAAAGCTAAAGATGATGGTTAGGATAGCGAGGATAATAGCAAGGATGAGGGCAGGAATGCGGATAAACCACCAGAGTGGATTTGGTTTTTTATCATTGTGCCATTGTTTCGTTTCTTCGTCCAGACGTTGGAATTCTGTTTGAATACGATTGGCGACTGTTTCAATGCCTTCATCATTCATTTTCTTGATATCTGAGATATCGATTGGATTTCCAAAGTTCATATCGACACGTTCACGGCTAATCAAGCCCTTCAAAGTCATGGGACCGGTGTAGGTAACCGGCATGATACGGACCTTGGCCATTTTGGCAATCAGAGCTACGCCCCCCTTGACATCGTTTGAGTGACGGCTCCCACTTGGAAACATGATGAGAGAGCGGTCACTTTTTTTGAGAACATTGATAGGGTATTTGATGGCTGAGGCGCTAGGATTTTCACGGTCGATAGGAAAGGCGCCACACATACGAATCCACCAGCCAAAGATACGGTTGGTAAAGAGTTCTTTTTTTGCCATAAAGATAAACTGTTTTGGCTTGGTCGCAAAGGCCATATAAACTGGATCCCACCAAGTGCGGTGAGGCGCAACCAAAATATAATTTTCATCTTGATTAGGAATTTTATCAGTATTATGATAGTGGGCATTGCCATTGATGGACCATAAGAGCAATACAACTAATCCACGCAAATAAGTATAAAACATGCGATCTCCTTCGATTGTTTTCTTGTTATTATTATACCTTATCAAAGGAGGGCTGGCAAACTTTTCCCTTGACTAGATGCATATTTGGGATGAGATTAGAATTCTTTTAGAAAAAATGATATGATAGAATTTATGGATAAAAATAAGATTATGGGATTAACCCAAAGAGAAGTCAAGGAAAGACAGACTAAGGGCTTGGTCAATGATTTTACTGCTTCGGCCAGTACCAGCACTTGGCAAATCATCAAACGAAATGTCTTTACCCTTTTTAACGCTTTGAACTTTGCCATTGCTTTGGCCCTTGCCTTTGTGCAGGCTTGGAGCAATCTGGTCTTCTTTGCTGTTATCTGCTTTAACGCTTTTTCTGGAATTGTGACCGAGCTACGGGCCAAACACATGGTGGACAGGCTCAATCTCATGACCAAGGAAAAGGTCAAGACTATTCGTGATGGCCAAGAAGTGGCTCTGAATCCTGAAGAATTGGTGTTAGGAGATGTCATTCGTCTGTCTGCTGGAGAGCAGATTCCCAGTGATGCCTTAGTTTTGGAAGGCTTTGCGGAAGTCAATGAAGCCATGTTGACGGGGGAAAGTGATTTGGTACAAAAGGAAGTGGATGCCTTGCTTTTGTCAGGAAGTTTCTTAGCCAGTGGGGCAGTTTCAGCTCAAGTTCACCATGTTGGATCTGAGAACTATGCTGCCAAACTCATGCTGGAAGCCAAGACCGTTAAACCCATCAACTCTCGTATCATGAAATCGCTGGACAAGCTAGCTGGTTTTACTGGGAAGATTATCATTCCTTTTGGTCTAGCTCTCTTGCTAGAAGCCTTGCTTTTAAAAGGCCTGCCTCTCAAGTCTTCCGTTGTAAACTCGTCGACAGCACTTCTGGGAATGTTGCCCAAGGGAATTGCCCTTTTGACCATTACTTCGCTCTTGGCTGCAGTGATTAAGCTGGGCTTGAAAAAGGTCTTGGTGCAGGAGATGTACTCTGTTGAGACCTTGGCGCGCGTGGATATGCTCTGTCTGGACAAGACGGGTACCATCACTCAAGGAAAGATGCAGGTGGAGGCTGTTCTTCCTTTGACCGAAGAGTATGGAGAGTCAGCGCTTGCTAGCATCTTGGCCAGCTATATGGCTCATAGTGAGGATAAGAATCCAACTGCCCAAGCCATTCGACAGCGTTTTGTGGGAGAAGTTACTTATCCTATGATTTCCAAGCTTCCCTTCTCCAGCGACCGCAAGTGGGGAGCCATGGAGTTAGAATGTTTGGGGACAGTTTTCTTAGGGGCACCTGAGATGTTGCTGGACTCTGAAGTCCCAGAAGCCAGAGAGGCCTTGGAGAGAGGTTCACGTGTCTTGGTCTTAGCTCTCAGTCAGGAGAAATTAGACCATCACAAACCACAGAAACCTTCTGATATTCAGGCTCTGGCCTTGTTGGAAATCTTGGACCCTATTCGAGAGGGAGCAGCAGAGACGCTGGACTATCTCCGTTCTCAGGAAGTGGGCCTCAAGATTATCTCTGGTGACAATCCCGTTACGGTGTCCAGCATTGCCCAGAAGGCTGGTTTTGCGGACTACCATAGCTATGTAGATTGTTCGAAAATCATCGATGAGGAATTGATGGCCATGGCGGAGGAGACAGCTATTTTCGGACGTGTTTCCCCTCATCAAAAGAAACTCATCATCCAAACGTTGAAAAAAGCGGGTCATACAACGGCTATGACAGGGGACGGGGTTAATGATATCTTGGCCCTTCGTGAGGCGGATTGTTCTATCGTGATGGCGGAGGGGGATCCAGCAACCCGTCAGATTGCCAATCTGGTTCTCTTGAACTCAGACTTTAATGATGTTCCTGAGATTCTCTTCGAGGGTCGTCGCGTGGTCAATAACATTGCCCATATCGCCCCGATTTTCTTGATAAAGACCATCTATTCCTTCCTGTTAGCAGTCATCTGTATTGCCAGTGCTTTACTAGGTCGGTCAGAGTGGATTTTGATTTTCCCCTTCATTCCGATCCAGATTACCATGATTGACCAGTTTGTGGAAGGTTTCCCACCATTCGTTCTGACTTTTGAGCGAAATATCAAACCTGTTGAGCCAAACTTCCTCAGAAGATCCATGCTTCGTGCCCTACCAAGCGCTCTCATGGTCGTGTTCAGCGTTCTTTTTGTGAAAATGTTTGGAAGTAGCCAAGGTTGGTCTGAGTTAGAAATCTCAACCCTCCTCTATTATCTACTTGGGTCTATCGGTTTCTTATCTGTATTTAGAGCCTGCATGCCATTTACCCTCTGGCGTGTCCTCTTGATTGTTTGGTCAGTAGGAGGCTTCCTAGCTACAGCTCTCTTCCCAAGAATTCAAAAATTACTTGAAATTTCGACCTTAACAGGACAAACATTACCTGTTTATGGTGTCATGATGTTGGTCTTTACCGTGATTTTCATCCTGACTAGTCGCTATCAAGGCAGAAAATAAAGAAAGGCTGCAATCTGTGGATTGCAGTTTTTTTATACGACGAGTCTATCGTATAGTGGATTGAATCTGGAATAGGACATCATAGCTACTAAAACATTTCTAATACTCTTCGAAAATCTCTTCAAACCACGTCAACGTCGCCTTACCGTACTCAAGTACGGCCTGCGGCTAGTTTCCTAG
>NZ_VMLA01000043.1:0-10830 GCF_013276425.1 Streptococcus sp. 3874
CTACAAATATTATAGAGCCGAAAAAGGCTGAGATCTAGTGTCTCAGTCTTTTATTTCTTGCGCTTTGCAAAATCTACAAATCTAAATTTCTCTAACTTATGGCGACTTTCGGTAAACTGAAATTGGCGTCCGTCTTGGAGATAGACTTTTGATTTAATCGAAACGACATAAGGGTCTTTGCCAATGTCCATGAGAATCTTGTCTCGGTCGCTTGAGTGGTCAATGGTGATTTCCTTCTGAGCATAATCAATAAGGAGTTTGAGGCCATTTTCTATATAAGAATAGATAGACTGCTCAGCAATTTGGCGAGTGAGATTTGGGATGAGTTCCATATCCAGATAGTCTGTATCCAGAACGGATACCAGATCATCCACCACACGCTGGCGGACCACCTTCCAAACCATCCGAAACTCTGGGAAACCGGTTATCAGTGAGGATTTTTTATCAATAATAATCTTGTCCAGACTGACCACGTTGGTTTTAGAGCGCAGTCCAAGTTCTTTAACTAGTTCTTGGTAGCTGGTTAGGTTGGATACAGGGAAATTGACGGTTTCTTCTTTGACGACTTGAGAACCTTGCCCTCTTATCTTTTTGATCAATCCTTCCTCTTGGAGGAGAGACAGGGCCTTTCGGACGGTATCACGACTCACTTGATATTGCTCCATAAGGTCGTGCTCGCTAGGAAGGAAATCTCCGACAGCGTAAGTCTCGTTTTGAATGGTTTCTTGGATTTGCTTAAATAATTGTTGGTATTTCTTCATTTTGCCTGCTTAAATAGGTTTTTAGTCTAGTTTAATGAACACCTGTATCTATTTTACCATACAAGTGCTAGAAAATTTACAAAAAAACACCCTTTTTATACCAAACAAGTTGCAGACAAGTTTGGTATCATTTACAATATACTTATCAAATCAAACTTGCTTTGACAAGTATAAGGAGAATCAAATGGGAAAATTTGAACAAGAAGCCAAAGATCTGCTTCAGGCAATTGGAGGCAAAGAAAATGTGACTGCCGTAACTCACTGTGCGACACGGATGCGCTTTGTTTTAGGAGATGATAAGAAGGCTAATGTTAAAGCTATCGAGTCAATTCCAGCTGTTAAAGGAACTTTTACAAATGCAGGTCAATTTCAGGTAATCATTGGAAATGACGTGCCCATCTTTTATAATGATTTTACAGCCGTTTCAGGTATTGAGGGTGCTTCCAAAGAAGCAGCCAAGTCTGCAGCTAAGAGTAATCAAAACGTGGTCCAAGGTGTTATGACCACTCTGGCGGAAATCTTTACTCCGATTATTCCAGCCTTGATTGTTGGTGGATTGATCCTCGGTTTCTGTAATGTCTTGGAAGGTGTCCATTGGTCGATGTTGGATGGCAAGACCATCACAGAATCCTCTCAGTTTTGGGCAGGGGTTAATCACTTCCTCTGGTTGCCTGGTGAAGCTATCTTCCAGTTCTTACCAGTAGGGATTACTTGGTCTGTTTCTCGTAAGATGGGAACCAGCCAAATTTTGGGAATTGTTCTCGGAATCTGTTTGGTATCGCCTCAGTTGCTCAATGCCTATGCGGTTGCTTCAACGCTAGCAGCTGATATCGCAGCAAACTGGGTTTGGAATTTTGGTTATTTTACTGTTAATCGTATTGGTTACCAAGCCCAAGTTATCCCAGCCTTGCTTGCAGGTTTGAGTCTGTCTTATCTTGAAATTTTCTGGCGCAAACATATCCCAGAAGTCATTTCCATGATTTTTGTACCTTTTTTGTCATTGATTCCAGCCTTGATTTTGGCTCATACTGTTTTGGGACCAATCGGTTGGACAATTGGACAAGGACTTTCATCAGTTGTCTTGGCAGGTTTAACTGGTCCAGTTAAATGGCTCTTCGGTGCAATTTTTGGTGCCCTCTACGCTCCATTTGTCATCACAGGTCTGCACCATATGACCAATGCCATTGATACACAATTGATTGCGGATGCTGGTGGCACTGCCCTATGGCCAATGATTGCTCTTTCTAATATTGCTCAAGGCTCAGCCGTGTTTGCCTATTATTTCATGCATCGCCATGATGAGCGTGAGGCTCAGGTTTCACTTCCTGCAACCATTTCGGCCTATCTCGGTGTTACAGAACCAGCTCTTTTTGGAGTTAACGTAAAATATATTTATCCATTTGTTGCTGGGATGACTGGTTCAGCCCTTGCAGGCATGTTATCCGTTACTTTTAATGTAACTGCGGCTTCTATTGGTATCGGTGGTTTGCCAGGTATTCTCTCTATTCAATCTCAATACATGCTGCCATTTGCAGGAACTATGCTAGTTGCGATTGTTGTTCCAATGCTCTTGACTTTCTTCTTCCGCAAGGCTGGTCTCTTTACAAAAACAGAGGACGATACGGACTTGCAGGCAGAATTCGTTGCTCAAGAAGAAGCAGAATTTGTGAGTCATGAACCAGTAGAACTTACTCCAGTAGAAATTGTTAGCCCGCTGACTGGCCAAGTGAAAGAACTAAGTCAAGCAACGGATCCAGTCTTTGCTTCAGGTGTCATGGGGCAAGGTCTGGTCATTGAACCAAGCCAAGGTGAGTTGACTTCTCCAGTCAATGGGACAGTGACGGTTCTTTTTCCTACCAAGCATGCCATTGGTATTGTCTCTGACGAGGGGGTGGAATTGCTCATCCACATCGGTATGGATACAGTAGGTCTTGATGGCAAAGGATTTGAAAGTCTTGTAGCCCAAGGAGACCATGTCACAGTTGGTCAGCAACTGATTCGTTTTGATATGGATGTCATTAAGGCTGCAGGTCTGGTGACAGAAACTCCTGTTATCATCACCAACCAAGATGCTTATACAGCGACTATTCCCGGAACTTATCCGACAACGATCCAAGCTGGAGCATCTCTCATGGTCGCTACACGAATCTAATACTCTTCGAAAATCTCTTCAAACCACGTCAGCTCTATCTGCAACCTCAAAATAGTGTTTTGAGCAACCTGTGGCTAGCTTCCTAGTTTGTTCTTTGATTTTCATTGAGTATAATTGAAATAGCACAAATAGGGACGGAAGACTGCTTCCTCCCTTTTATCAGAAAAGGAGAAACAGATGACACTTGATAAAGGAAAAGTAGTCTATCAAATCTATCCAAAATCTTACAAAGACACCACTGGCAATGGTATTGGGGACTTCCGTGGAATTATTGAAAAAATTCCCTATTTAGCCAAACTAGGTGTGGATATGGTCTGGCTCAATCCATTCTATCCAAGCCCTCAACGGGATAATGGTTACGATATTTCAGATTATATGGCAGTAGATCCTCTTTTTGGTGATATGGCTGATTTTGAGGAAATGGTGCGTGTCGGTCAAGAGCACAAGATTGACTTTATGCTGGACATGGTACTCAATCATTGTTCGACAGAGCATGAATGGTTTCAGAAAGCCTTAGCTGGGGACAAGTATTATCAAGACTTTTTCTTCATCCAAGACCAACCAACAGATTGGCAGTCTAAGTTTGGTGGCTCTGCATGGGCGCCCTTTGGGAATACAGGGAAATACTACCTTCACCTCTTTGATGATACCCAGGCTGACCTTAACTGGCGCAATCCCAATGTCCGTAAGGAGCTTTTCAAGGTTGTTAATTTCTGGCGCGACAAGGGTGTCAAAGGTTTCCGATTTGATGTGATCAATTTGATTGGCAAGGATGAAGTCTTAGTGGATTGTCCTGAAAATGAAGGAAAGCCAGCTTACACAGACAAGCCCATCGTTCATGACTATTTGCGTATGATGAATCAAGCCACTTTTGGATCAGACGATAGTTTTATGACAGTTGGGGAAATGTCCTCAACCACCATGGGAAATTGTGTCCTTTATTCGTCGCCTGACCGTCAGGAATTATCCATGACCTTTAATTTTCATCATCTCAAGGTGGACTATAAGGATGGACAAAAGTGGACCTTGGCTCCCTTTGATTTTGAAGAGTTGAAGAGTCTTTACCATAGCTGGGGCAAGGAAATGAGTGATAAAGGTGGTTGGAGTGCTCTCTTCTGGAACAATCACGACCAACCACGCGCTTTAAACCGTTTTGTTGATATTCAAAACTTCCGCAAGGAAGGAGCTACCATGCTAGCGGCCAGTATTCACCTTTCACGTGGGACACCTTATATCTATATGGGCGAGGAAATCGGGATGATTGACCCAGACTATGATTCTATTGCTGATTATGTGGATGTCGAATCGCTCAATGCCTATCAGATGCTCTTAGAGGAAGGGAAGAGTCAGGAAAAAGCCTTCCAGATTATTCAAGCTAAGTCGCGTGATAATTCACGAATTCCTATGCAGTGGGATGCTTCTGAAAATGCAGGCTTCACAGTAGGGACTCCTTGGCTCAATGCAGGAAAATCCTACCCTCACATCAATGTAGAAAATGAAATCCAAGGTCCGATTTTCACCTTCTACCAAGACTTGATTCGACTGCGTAAGGAAATGCCTATCATCTCAGAAGGAAGTTACAAACCAGCCTTTGAAGATAGCAAGCAAGTCTATGCTTTTGAACGTCAGTATGAGGCTGAAAAGTTACTTGTGCTCAATAATTTTTATGCCACAGAAGTGGAAATCGATTTGCCAGTAGCCTACCAAAATGGACAAATTTTGATTTCAAACTATGAAGACGCAGAAGTGTCTGAGAAAATTCTACTCAAACCCTATCAAACACTGGCTATTTATGTAAATTAATACTCTTCGAAAATCTCTTCAAACCGTGTCAGTTTTATCTGCAAACTCAAAGCGGTGCTTTGAGCAACCTGTGGCTNNTTTCATTGAGTATAAACTTAGCAAGAAGACCTCTTTTTCAGAAAAGCAGGGTTCTTTTTGATGTCTATTCCATCCTTGAAAGTGTAGAACAAACTGTCAATCGAAAGTGATTATGTCCCAAAAAAATGGTGAGATTGAGGGCAATTATTTTGCTTTCATTTGACAAGAGGAACCCTTGAAGCAGTTTTGTCAGCTAAACCAAGGCTAATCTTAGCCTTGGCTTGTCAGCCTAACAGCATCAAGCATCTTATCAAATGAAATAGAGGGCTAGCTATCAGCTAGTTAAAACATCTAATTTTTAGGAGGGCTGGGTGACTAACTTCATTATAGAACTTTCATTTAGTTAGCAAAAAGGCTTGTTGTCTATAATTGTCTGCATTAGTCTAGATTTTATTTATAGAAAATGTTATAATAGACTGTATTTAAAAAATTTTAAGGAGAAATGACAGAATGTCTGTATCATTTGAAAACAAAGAAACAAACCGTGGTGTCTTGACTTTCACTATCTCTCAAGACCAAATCAAACCAGAATTGGACCGTGTCTTCAACTCAGTGAAGAAATCTCTTAATGTTCCAGGTTTCCGTAAAGGTCACCTTCCACGTCCTATCTTCGACAAAAAATTTGGTGAAGAGTCACTTTATCAAGACGTTATGAACGCTCTTTTGCCAAATGCTTATGAAGCAGCTGTAAAAGAAGCTGGTCTTGAAGTGGTTGCTCAACCAAAAATTGACGTAACTTCAATGGAAAAAGGTCAAGACTGGGTTATCACAGCTGAAGTCGTGACAAAACCTGAAGTTAAATTGGGTGACTACAAAAACCTTGAAGTATCAGTTGATCTAGAAAAAGAAGTAACTGACGCTGACGTTGAAGAGCGTATTGAACGCGAACGCAACAACTTGGCTGAATTGGTTATCAAAGAAGCTGCTGCTGAAAACGGCGATACTGTTGTTATTGACTTTGTTGGTTCTATCGATGGTGTTGAATTTGATGGCGGAAAAGGTGAAAACTTCTCACTTGGACTTGGTTCAGGTCAATTCATCCCTGGTTTTGAAGACCAATTGGTAGGTCACTCAGCTGGCGAAACTGTTGATGTAGTTGTAACATTCCCAGAAGACTACCAAGCAGAAGACCTTGCAGGTAAAGAAGCTAAATTCGTAACAACTATCCACGAAGTAAAAGCTAAAGAAGTTCCAGCTCTTGATGATGAGCTTGCAAAAGACATCGACGAAGAAGTTGAAACACTTGCTGAATTGAAAGAAAAATACCGCAAGGAATTGGCTGCTGCTAAAGAAGAAGCTTACAAAGATGCAGTTGAAGGTGCAGCAATCGATAAAGCTGTAGAAAACGCTGAAATCGTAGAACTTCCAGAAGAAATGATTCACGAAGAAGTTCACCGCTCAGTAAATGAATTCCTTGGAAACTTGCAACGTCAAGGTATCAACCCTGACATGTACTTCCAAATCACTGGAACTACTCAAGAAGACCTTCACAATCAATACCAAGCAGAAGCTGAGTCACGTACTAAGACTAACCTTGTTATCGAAGCAGTTGCCAAAGCTGAAGGATTTGACGCTTCAGAAGAAGAAATCCAAAAAGAAATCGAGCAATTGGCAACAGACTACAACATGGAAGTTGCTCAAGTACAAAGCTTGCTTTCAGCTGATATGTTGAAACATGATATCACAATCAAAAAAGCTGTTGAATTGATTACAAGCACAGCAACAGTTAAATAATCTTATACTCTTCGAAAATCAAATTCAAACCACGTCATCGTCGCCTTACCGTACTCANNTTCCTAGTTTGCTCTTTGATTTTCATTGAGTATTCATAAACAAAAATCCCACCTGAATTGGTGGGTTTTCTTGTGCACTATTTTCCAAAAATCTCTTTGAGATCTGCATCTGTAATCCCAATCATGGCCGGGATGCTGTCCCAGTTTTCTTCGGTTAGGATGTAGGATTGTTCAGAGGTACTTGATGTGGCTGTTTCAGAGACAGCTGGTTGCTTTTCTTCAACATTCTCCAATAAATCACTGAAGCGTTCAATCAGATAGGTTTTTCGGGCAGTTCCGATATGTTGAGTAGCATAGTCGAAGGCCTGTAATTCGCCTAGTAAGATAAGCTTGCTTTTGGCGCGTGTAATGGCTGTATAGATGAGATTGCGCTCCAGCATACGCCTACTAGCACTGGTGATCGGTAGGATGACAACAGGGAACTCACTTCCCTGTGATTTATGGATGCTCATGGCATAGGCCAGGCGAATCTTGTACCATTCGTTACGTGGGTAAGAGACTTCATTGCCATCAAAATCAATAACAATCTCGTCTTGTTTCGACTCGGTGTATTTACCAGGAATCAGGTCTGTGATGGCTCCTAAATCTCCATTAAAGACATTGATTTCAGCATCGTTGACCAAGTGAATGACCTTATCTCCCTTACGATAGTGGCACTGGGGAGCTTCAAAACTGAGTTGGTCTTTTTGTGGTGGGTTCAGGAGGTCTTGCATGAGTTGGTTGATGGCATCAATCCCTGCCGTCCCTCGGTACATGGGAGCCAGAACTTGGATATCACGGGCAGGAATGCCACTTCTGAGGGCAGCGCCTAAGATTTTCTCAATCGTAGCAGGAATATGGCCACTAGCAATTTCAAAGTAGGAACGGTCAGCTTTTTTCTGGGTGAAATCGGCTGGCAAGATGCCCTGTCGGATTTGACTAGCTAGGGTGACGATGGTTGATTCTTCGCTTTGCCGATAAATTTTTTCCAAGCGAGTCTGAGGAATTAAAGGAATATGAAGGAGGTCAGCTAGAACTTGTCCAGGGCTGACAGACGGTAGCTGATCGCTATCTCCCACGATGAGAATCTTACTGTTAGAAGAGATGTTGGAGAAGAGTTGATTGGCCAGCCAAGTATCCACCATGGAAAATTCATCCACGATAATAAAGTCAGCATCCAGATAATCTTCCAGATGACTAGTATCATCGTCACCTGTCATTCCCAAGTGGCGATGTATGGTCGCGCTAGGCAAACCTGTCAATTCATTCATGCGACGAGCAGCTCGACCAGTTGGAGCAGCAAGAAGAATGGGCAGATTGCTTTTCTTCCTGAAGTCAAGTCCTTCTAAAAGGGCATAAACAGCGATGATTCCATTGATAACAGTTGTCTTACCAGTACCAGGCCCACCTGTCAGGATAAAGACCTTGTTCTGGATAGCGTCACAAATAGCTTGTTTTTGAATGTTATCATACTCAATCCCCAGTTCTTGCTCGACAGTAGTGATATGCTTTTGAATAGTTTCTAAATCTTGTCTCTTCTGTTCTCCTTTTTCAAGGATACGAATCAAGTGACTGCGGATACCTTCCTCAGCGAAAAAGAGGCTGTTGTCAAAGATCTTGGTATCAATCTGCTGAACCTTGTCTTCTTCGATCAGGTAGGAGAGCTCTTGGGCAACTTGGCTGGGGTCTAGTTCCACGGGACGGGAAGACTCAAGGAGAGTAAGGGTTTGTTCCAGCAAATCCCGTGCTTCAACATAGGTGTCCCCTGTTTCCATACAGGCCTGAAAAAGACTGTGAACTAGACCGGCGCGGAAGCGTTCAGGAGCCTGACTTTCGATGCCTAGTTCCTCAGCTAGTTGGTCAGCAATGGTAAAGCCCAAACCCTTGATATCCTCAACTAGCTGGTAGGGATAATTTTCAACCACATCAAGGGTTTCTTCCTTGTAAAAGTCTTGAATCTGAAAGGCTAGTTTGTTGGGAATGCCGTAGTTGGCTAGTTTGGCCAAAACCATCTCCGTTCCGTAGTTGAGACGGAGAGTGGAGACGAAAGCCTCGCGATTTTTGGCAGAGAGCCCTGCGATGCCTTCTAACTTTTCTGGGTGTTGCAAAATTTCGTCAATGGTATTGTCGCCATAGGTGTCCACTATTTTCTGAGCTGTCTTGAGACCAATTCCCTTGAAATGGCTACTTGAAAAGTACTTGACCAAGCCCTTGCTAGTTGGTTTTGCACGTTCATAACGGTTGATTTGCAGTTGTTCCCCATACTTGGAGTGCTGGACAATTTGCCCCCAAAAAGTGTAGTCTTCGCCCCCAATCACATCAGCCATGGTGCCGGTGACAATAATTTCAAAATCATCAAAATCCTCTGCGTCTGTATCGTCGATTTCTAGGAGGAGGATACGATAAAAATTACTGGGATTTTCAAAAATAATCCGTTCAATGGTTCCTGAAAAATAAACTTCCATAAGATTCCTTTGCATAAATAGGTGAGAGTTAACTTTGTATCTATTTTATACTCAATGAAAATCTCTTCAAACCACGTCAGCTTCGCCTTGCCGTATATATGNNNNATTTTCATTGAGTATAACTTTGTTTCTATCTTAATCAAACTGGATAGTGAATAATCATATTCTCACGATAGAAGAAGAGGCTGAGATTGCTGACTCTCGGCCTCTTCGATTTCTTAAAATGTTCCGATACGGGTGATTGGCCAGAAGCGGAATTTAGCTTCCCCTGTGATATCTTTTGCTTTGAAGGTACCTACGTGGCGGCTGTCGCTCGAAACCAAGCGGTCGTCTCCGAGGAGAAGGTATTCTCCTTCTGGAACTGTAAAGCTAAAGTTGGTGTTGTAGTTGACATCAACTGTGAAGGCTTGAGCTTTTTGAGCGATACTTCTAAAGAAAGTTCCTTTATTTCCTTCAAATCCCTTGCCTGAGTAGGTGCTTTGGAGTTTGTCATCCTTGAAGCGTTTGATATAGTCAGCTAGATAAGGTTCATCTGTCTCTTTGTCATTGATGTAAAGTTTATCATTTTCGTAACGGATGGTATCGCCAGGCATTCCGATGACGCGCTTGACGATGTCCTTATTGCCATCTTCCTCATGGGCCACCACGATATCAAAACGGTCAATAGGGAGGTGCTTAACGACAAAGAGAATTTCGCCATCCGCTAGGGTAGGATCCATGGAGTGTCCTTCTACGCGGACATTACTCCAAAAAAAGATACGACTTAAAGCTAGTAATGACAGAATCAGGAGGAATAATCCCCACTCTTTTAGGAAATTTTTAAATGAATTCATAACTTACCTTTCTAAGCGTTTTTTCGCTTTTTCAGTATTTTTAAAGTGCAATTTGGCGCAGAAGTTGAGTCCCTGCATACCATAGGCTTGTAAAATCTGGCTAGCTACCTTATCAGAAGCTGTTCCAGCTCCACTTGGAAGTTGATAACCCAGTTCTCGTCCTAGATTTTCTAGATTTTCCAGAAAGAGATCACGCGCAATGATAGAAGAAACTGCGACAGCCAAGTATTCGCCCTCAGCCTTTTCTTCTAAGCTGATAGGATTGCTGAAACGATTGGCCTCTTGTGCCAAGTACTTGTCATAATTTTTAGCACTGGTAAAGGCATCAATCACAATTTTCTCAGGTTGAACGCCTTTTTGAAGAAGGAGATAGATAGCCTGGTTATGGAGGGCAACCTTAACCGAAACAGCATTGTAGCGGTCTCCGATGACCTCGTTGTACTTGCTTGGTGAGAGAAGCAGTGCCTGGTGCTGGATTTTGTCCTTGAGGATAGGGGCAATCTGACGAATCTTTTGGTCGGTCAGAGTTTTAGAATCCCCCACACCGAGTTTTCGCAAGAAAGCATGCTGGTCAGGTGTGACAAAGGAAGCCACAACTGCAAGTCCACCAAAGTAGGAACCATTTCCCACCTCATCTGTCCCAATCAAAGGAAGATTTTGTCCGCTGGTTTCCTCTACAACTTGATAGCCAAAGAAACGAGCATATTTCTCAGCTCCTTCACCCTGAAGCAAGACCTTTCCAGAAGTATAGATAGAAACCGTTGCCTGAGGCAGTCTCAAAAAGTAGCGGATATAGGGATTCTTACTAGGAGCCAGACTGGTTTGATAGTGTTCAAGAAAAGCCTGAATCTTCTTTTCACTTGGTGTGAGTGTTATACTTGCCATAGTTTCTATTGTACCATAAAAGCAGGCAAATTTGTAAAAACTGACAAAATTAGCGAATTTTGGTATAATCCCATCTTTGAC
>NZ_VMLA01000044.1:0-11675 GCF_013276425.1 Streptococcus sp. 3874
CGGCTAGCTTCCTAGTTTACTCTTAGTATAAGAAGTCCTTTTCCTTAAAGGAAGAGGCTTTTTACTTGCTTTTCTGCTGCTTCCTCATTTGTCCTGAAGCCTTTTTTGTGTTAAAATGAATGGTATGAAAGCTAAAAAAATGTGGATGGCAGGCTTGGCTCTGCTAGGTATCGGAAGCCTTGCTCTTGCTACGAAAAAAGTTGCAGATGACCGTAAGCTCATGAAGACTCAGGAAGAGTTGACAGAGATTGTGCGAGACCATTTTTCCGACATGGGGGAAATTGCGACCCTCTATGTTCAAGTTTACGAAAGCAGTCTGGAGAGCTTGCTTGGTGGCGTCATTTTTGAGGATGGCCGTCATTATACCTTTGTCTATGAAAATGAAGACCTAGTCTATGAGGAGGAAGTCTTATGATACAGCCAGCAAGTTTAGAAGAATTAGCATCTTTAGTGGAAAAAGCGGGCAAGAAGGTCTTCCTTTTTGTGGCAGACTGGTGTGGCGATTGCCGTTATATTTATCCTGTCTTACCAGAGATTGAGGAGACCAATCCAGAGTTCACCTTTATTCGAATGGACCGAGATCAGTATATGGATTTGGCCAAACTCTGGGATGTTTACGGAATTCCTAGCCTTGTTGTTCTAGAAAAGGACAAGGAAATCGGTCGTTTTGTCAATCGCGACCGTAAAAGTAAGGAGCAAATTAACGATTTTTTAGCAGGATTGAAATAGGAGAAAAAGTAAACAATGATTTTTACATATAACAAAGAACATGTCGGTGATGTCCTTATGGTCATCGTGAAAAATAGCGGAGATGCCAAACTGAATGTGGAACGCAAAGGCAAGGTAGCCCGTGTTTTCCTCAAAGAAAATGGGGAAACAGTAGCTTGGAACATTTTTGAGGTTTCGAGCTTGTTTGAAATTGCAGAGCGAGGTCAAGTCTTTTTATCAGATGAGCAAGTCGCTTGTTTGAACCAAGAATTACAGGCGGAAGGTTTTACAGAAGAAATTGTCAATGACAAGGAACCTAAGTTTGTTGTTGGTGAAATTGTTGAGATGGTAGCCCATCCAGATAGTGACCACCTCAACATCTGCCAAGTTGCAGTCGCAAGTGATAAGATCGTGCAAATCGTTGCAGGGGCTCCCAATGCGCGTGTGGGGTTGAAAACCATTGTCGCTCTTCCTGGAGCTATGATGCCCAAAGGCAATCTTATTTTCCCAGGCGAACTTCGTGGTGAAAAGAGTTTTGGAATGATGTGCAGTCCTCGTGAATTGCATCTGCCAAATGCTCCACAAAAACGTGGTATTATTGAATTATCAGAAGACCAAGTTGTCGGAACACCATTCGACCCAGCTAAACACTGGACTGCCTAAGAAGTTGTTAGTATCTGATAGACCAGATAGAAGGAAATAAGATGGCAAAAAATGTAGTGATTACAGGAGCGACATCAGGTATTGGTGAAGCAATTGCGCGTGCTTATCTGGAGCAGGGTGAGAATGTCGTTCTAACTGGACGACGGACAGACAGATTAGAAACTCTTAAGTCGGAGTTTGCAGCATTCTATCCAAATCAAACAGTTTGGACTTTTTCACTAGATGTGACGGATATGGCCATGGTCAAGACTGTCTGCTCCGATATTCTAGAAACGATAGGTCAGATTGATATATTGGTCAATAACGCTGGACTAGCTCTTGGCTTGGCACCCTATCAGGACTATGAAGAGTTGGATATGTTGACCATGCTGGATACCAATGTCAAAGGTTTAATGGCAGTCACTCGCTCTTTCTTGCCAGCAATGGTAAAAGCCAATCAAGGACATATCATCAATATGGGGTCAACCGCAGGAATTTATGCCTATGCTGGTGCCGCTGTTTACTCAGCTACCAAGGCTGCGGTTAAGACCTTTTCGGATGGACTGCGAATTGATACCATCGCAACGGATATCAAGGTGACGACCATTCAGCCTGGAATTGTTGAAACAGATTTTTCTACAGTGCGTTTTCACGGTGATAAAGAACGAGCTGCGACGGTTTATCAGGGAATCGAAGCCTTGCAGGCACCAGACATCGCAGACACAGTAGTCTATGTGACCAGTCAACCTCGTCGTGTTCAGATTACAGATATGACCATCATGGCCAATCAACAAGCGACAGGTTTCATGGTTCATAAAAACTAAAAAATTTTCTCGAAAAGTTACAAATTTCTGTAACTTTTTTTGATTTCCTACGAATAGATAAGTAGGAGGAAAAAATATGTATAATAAAGTTATCATGATTGGACGTTTAACGTCTACACCAGAATTGCACAAAACCAACAATGACAAGTCAGTAGCGCGAGCGACTATTGCAGTCAACCGTCGTTACAAAGACCAAAACGGGGAACGTGAAGCTGATTTTGTTAATATGGTTCTATGGGGCAGACTAGCAGAAACCTTGGCAAGCTATGCAACCAAAGGTAGTCTTATTTCTGTGGATGGAGAATTGCGTACCCGTCGCTTTGAGAAAAATGGTCAAATGAACTATGTGACTGAAGTACTTGTTACTGGATTCCAACTCTTGGAAAGTCGTGCTCAACGTGCCATGCGTGAAAATAATGCAGGTCAAGACTTGGCAGACCTAGTCTTGGAAGAGGAAGAATTGCCATTTTAAGAATTAAAAAGTCTGAGTTGGTCTCAGGCTTTTTATCTTGAGAAAGTCAGACTTTTTTCTTGACTATTTCTGACCAAGTGATACAATAGAATTATGAATTAGCACTCAAGTTCAAAGAGTGCTAATAATATCTATCTCATTATGGAGGAAATCAGATGTTGAAACCATTAGGGGACCGTGTGGTCTTAAAAATAGAAGAAAAAGAACAAACCGTTGGGGGCTTTGTCCTTGCAGGCTCAGCCCAAGAAAAAACCAAAACAGCTCAAGTTGTGGCTACTGGACAAGGTGTTCGTACCTTGAACGGTGACTTGGTTGCTCCAAGTGTTAAAACTGGAGATCGTGTCTTAGTTGAAGCCCACGCAGGTCTTGATGTCAAAGATGGAGATGAAAAGTACATCATCGTAGGCGAAGCTAACATTTTGGCAATCATTGAGGAATAGAAGGAGAAAGTAAGTATGTCAAAAGAAATTAAATTTTCATCAGATGCCCGTTCAGCCATGGTTCGTGGTGTCGATATTCTTGCAGACACTGTTAAAGTAACCTTGGGACCAAAAGGTCGCAATGTCGTTCTTGAAAAGTCATTCGGTTCACCCTTGATTACCAATGACGGTGTGACCATTGCCAAAGAAATCGAATTGGAAGACCATTTTGAAAATATGGGTGCTAAGTTAGTATCAGAAGTAGCTTCTAAAACCAATGATATCGCAGGTGACGGAACTACGACTGCAACAGTCTTGACCCAAGCTATCGTCCGTGAAGGAATCAAAAACGTCACAGCAGGTGCAAATCCAATCGGTATTCGTCGTGGGATTGAAACAGCAGTTGCCGCAGCAGTTGAAGCTTTGAAAAACAACGCCATCCCTGTTGCCAATAAAGAAGCTATCGCTCAAGTTGCAGCCGTATCTTCTCGTTCTGAAAAAGTTGGTGAGTACATCTCTGAAGCAATGGAAAAAGTTGGCAAAGACGGTGTCATCACCATCGAAGAGTCACGTGGTATGGAAACAGAGCTTGAAGTCGTAGAAGGAATGCAGTTTGACCGTGGTTACCTTTCACAGTACATGGTGACAGATAGCGAAAAAATGGTGGCTGACCTTGAAAATCCGTACATTTTGATTACAGACAAGAAAATTTCCAATATCCAAGAAATCTTGCCACTTTTGGAAAGCATTCTCCAAAGCAATCGTCCACTCTTGATTATTGCGGATGATGTGGATGGTGAGGCTCTTCCAACTCTTGTTTTGAACAAGATTCGTGGAACCTTCAACGTAGTAGCAGTCAAGGCACCTGGTTTTGGTGACCGTCGCAAAGCCATGCTTGAAGATATCGCCATCTTAACAGGCGGAACAGTTATCACAGAAGACCTTGGTCTTGAGTTGAAAGATGCGACAATTGAAGCTCTTGGTCAAGCAGCGAGAGTGACCGTGGACAAAGATAGCACGGTTATTGTAGAAGGTGCAGGAAATCCTGAAGCGATTTCTCACCGTGTTGCGGTTATCAAGTCTCAAATCGAAACTACAACTTCTGAATTTGACCGTGAAAAATTGCAAGAACGCTTGGCCAAATTGTCAGGTGGTGTAGCGGTTATTAAGGTTGGAGCCGCAACTGAAACTGAGTTGAAAGAAATGAAACTCCGCATTGAAGATGCCCTCAACGCTACTCGTGCAGCTGTTGAAGAAGGTATTGTTGCAGGTGGTGGAACAGCTCTTGCCAATGTGATTCCAGCTGTTGCTACCTTGGAATTGACAGGAGATGAAGCAACAGGACGTAATATTGTTCTCCGTGCTTTGGAAGAACCTGTTCGTCAAATTGCTCACAATGCAGGATTTGAAGGCTCTATCGTTATCGATCGTTTGAAAAATGCTGAGCTTGGTATAGGATTCAACGCAGCAACTGGCGAGTGGGTTAACATGATTGATCAAGGTATCATTGATCCAGTTAAAGTGAGTCGTTCAGCCCTACAAAATGCAGCATCTGTAGCCAGCTTGATTTTGACAACAGAAGCAGTCGTAGCCAATAAACCAGAACCAGTAGCCCCAGCTCCAGCAATGGATCCAAGTATGATGGGCGGGATGATGTAAGCTTTCTATAGAAAACAACTTATAAAAAACACAAAAGGAGGGAATGACTAACCCTTCTTTTTATAATATTCACTTCTAAATTGATTTGAGCTCTCCTAACTTATATGATAAAATAAGACTAGAAAAAGGAGAAGAACATGATCGATGTAGAAGAAATTCTGTGCAAGATGACCCCCAATCAGAAGATTAATTATGACCGTGTCATGCAGAAAATGGTACAAGCATGGGAGAAAAATGAGCAGCGGCCAACCATTCTCGTGCATGTTTGCTGTGCTCCTTGTAGTACCTATACACTAGAATATTTGACCAAGTATGCAGATGTGACCATCTATTTTGCCAATTCTAATATCCATCCCAAGGTAGAATACCATAAGCGGGTCTATGTCACCAAGAAACTTGTTAGTGATTTTAATGAGCGGACAGGAAATACGGTTCAGTACCTAGAAGCTCCCTACGAACCCAATGAATACCGAAAACTAGTTAGGGGACTAGAGGAGGAGCCCGAAGGTGGCGACCGTTGCAAGGTTTATTTTGACTACCGACTTGATAAAACAGCGCAAGTGGCTATGGACTTGGGCTTTGACTACTTTGGTTCAGCTTTGACTATCAGTCCTCATAAGAATTCTCAAACCATCAATAGCATCGGAATCGATGTGCAAAAAATTTACACGACCCACTATCTTCCCAGCGATTTCAAGAAAAATCAAGGCTACAAACGTTCAGTAGAGATGTGTGAGGAGTATGATATCTATCGTCAATGTTATTGTGGCTGCGTCTATGCAGCCCAAGCCCAGAATATTGACCTGGTTCAAGTTAAGAAGGACGCCACAGCATTCTTGTTGGATAAGGATGTTGAGAAAGACTATTCTCATATCAAATTTATAGTAGATTGAAACTAGAATAGTACACCTTTACTTCTAAAACATTGTTAGAAATCGATTTGACTGTCCTTATTTCATTTTACTATACTATTACGAAATTAGATATATAAATGAAAACTTGCCTCAAGGTAGGTTTTTTGCTAGTAGAAAAGCGATAGACAGAAATTGTTGGACTCTTAAAAAAATGAAGTTTTGCTCAAAAGAGCTTTTTAAATTAAAACGAGCAATTATCAGTTCAAATCTGTTTCAAAAGAAGAACGGATAAATTAACCGATGCTTTGTTTTTGAGTTAGGAAGTTAAGCATGCTAAACTGAGTCGTAGGAATAAATTTCTTTATAGAAATGTGTTGCAACTCTGTTATAATGGAATATTCCTTTTTTGCATTTATACAACTTATTTAACACTATCTTTATTCTTGTGATATAATGTCAAATTATAGAGTGGAGGTCATTTAAAATGATTGATAAAGTAATTGAACAATATAAAAGTCATGATAATCTTGATATTCGAGTAGAATTGCATAAGAAGTATTCAAAAAATAAATTGGGATTTAATAATTGGATATTTTCTAACTACCAAATAACTGATGAAGTAAAGGTTTTAGAATTGGGATGTGGTACAGGAGAACTGTGGAAAAGTAATAGTGATTCTATAGATAAAATGAAGCAGTTGATTGTTACAGATTTTTCTAAAGATATGGTAAAATCAACGAAGTCAGTGATTGGAAATAGAGACAATGTCAACTATGAGATAATGGATATTCAAAAGATTTTTTTTGAGAATGAAACGTTTGATATTGTTATTGCTAATATGCTTCTACATCATGTGAATGATATTCCTAGAGCGCTATCTGAGGTGAATAGAGTCTTAAAAACAGGAGGTGTTTTTTACTGTGCTACATTTGGTGAAAATGGAGTTGTAGATTATTTGGCAAATTTATTTAAAGATGAGGTTAATCAAGATTTAGAAAATAAAACGTTTACTTTACAAAATGGTAAAAGGTACCTGAGTAGGTATTTTAACTCTGTCGATACATTACTCTATGATGATGAGCTACAGGTGACAAGTATAGATGACCTAGTTAAATACATCCAATCGTTTAAAGGAATTTCCGAAATAGGTTCACTAGAAGAGGAAATAATACGTAAAAGATTGGAAAGTGAGTTTAATAATGGTATGTTGATCATTCCTAAAGAATATGGTATGTTTATCGCTCGAAAAGAAAGTTAAGGGAATGAAAGTGTGAAAAATTACGGAGAAGCTTTTCGATATTTTAGAAAATTAAACGGATATTCTTTAGAGTATGCTGCAGCTGATTCTATATCAAAATCTCAACTTTCTAGATTTGAAAGGGGAGAAAATGAAATTTCTCTTTCAACGTTTTTTGAATTATTATCAAATATCAATGTTTCGATAGAGAATTTTTGTAATTACCTAGAAAATTATAAAAGATCGGAGTTTGATGATTTTTTGGTTAATTTATCTCCAAATTTTTATAGTTTGAATACTAAAGGATTGGAGGAAATAAAAAATGAGCAACAAAAACTTTTTGAGAAGAGTGGGGAAAAAACTCATAAAATAAATACAATTATGGTTCAGGGATTATTAAATCAGATAGATTGTAATCATGTAGTTAGTAGAGATGATCTAAATTTAGTGTATGACTATTTATTCCAGAAGGAACGATGGGAGTCCTATGAGATAACGCTGATTGGTAATTTATATCATCTTTTTGAAATAGATTATATTTACATGGTCGGAAAAGAAATACTAGAGCGTACACATTATTACGAAAAAATCGGCAAGAATAGAAATTTAGTTGTGTCAGCTTGTTTAAATTTTTGGTTCTGTTGCCTTGAAAATTCACATCTAATATATGCAGACTACTTTGAAATGAAATTAAAAAAATTATTAAAAGATGACACAAAAGTTTTTGAAAAATCTACATTCAAATTTGTAGAAGGATATAAAATATATCTGACTGAATCTAAAGAATCTGGAATTAAACAAATGAACAATGTCATAAAATATTTTGAGTTTATTGAATCTAAAAGTATTGCTTTATATTTTCAAAAACGATTAAATGAGCTGGTAGATTAAATAGCATTTTCTCTGTAAAGATATTATTTTTAAAATGTTGTGCTAAATGATTGATGCTATGTGGAAATAAAAAAATACGAAGTTGACCTGTATTTTTTATACTAATCATCTTCGTATTTTTTGTATTAAACGATATAAGTTTGTTGTAAACTTACAAGGAACAGAGACATTAAAAAATAACAGTATATCTATTTGTTTTATATATTTTACGAATTCTGCATAAATCTCTTTCTAGTAAGGTGTTGTAACTCTGCTATAATGGATTTATTCCTTTTTGTTTTTACACAATTTATTTTACACTACCAAAAAAACAAGGTCAGGATTTTGTTCCTGACCTTTGACAACTTTACCGATTCTTTAGTTCTACATAGCGCTTGTACCAAATGTTTACATAGGCTTCTGAGAAAGGACCACGTCCATTGTTAATCCAATCAACAAGAATTTTGACATGTTCTTTTAAAATATAGTCCAAGTCATCAGAATAATTCATTTTGCGTTTGTGGCGCTCATACTCTTCAACGTCCAAGAGACGTTTTTCCCCATCTGTAAAAATTTTAACATCCAAATCGTAATCAATATACTTCAGTGCTTCTTCATCCAGATAGTAGGGGCTAGCCATATTGCAATAGTAAGAAGTTCCATTATCACGAATCATGGCAATGATATTAAACCAATATTTCTTGTGAAAGTAAACAATAGCCGGTTCTCGAGTGACCCAACGACGACCATCACTTTCGGTAACAAGTGTATGATCGTTGACACCAATAATGGCGTTTTCTGTTGTTTTTAGTACCATGGTGTCCCGCCAAGTTCGGTGGAGACTCCCATCATGCTTATAACTTTGAATTGTAATAAAGTCGCCTTCTTTTGGAAGCTTCATAACTAACCAACTTTCTACAATTTATAAGTTTATCATTTACTATTGTACCATAAAATTACCTAAAATCTGTGAATTTCACTTGGAAATATTAAAGATATTCTCTAAGAGCGCTTGCTATATCCGAAAAATCGTAGCCCTTTCGTGCTAAAACTTGAGTTAAACGCTGCTTCAGTTCGTATCCTTCATACTTTCGAGCATACTTAGTATATTGCTTATCAAGTTCCTTGAAGATGAGTTCTTGAGTCGTTTCTTGGTCAACTTGGCTATCTAAGTCGTCAAAGGCAATTTTAGCATCAGAATAAGAGAAGCCCTTGTTAGTCAAGTTCTGGATAATCTTATCTTGCAGGGCACGAGTTGGAAGTTTTCCCTCATATTTTTTCAATAGTTTATTAGCTACACGTTGAGCAACTTCCGAAAAATCAAATTCTTTCAAGTTCTCTTCTATAGTAGATTTTGAAATCCCTTTTTGAGCTAGTTTCTGAGTCAGCACATAAGGACCCTTGTCTCCTGAAAGTTGATTGGTATTGATGATAGCATAAGCGTACTGACCATCATTAATCCACTTATCTTCTTTGAGATTATCAATGACTTGAGAAACGATGTTTTCATCAATATCGTATTTTTTCAGATATTCTCTGACCTCTTTTTCAGTGCGTGCTTTAAAGGATAAGTGGTAGAGGGCCAGATTCTTACCATAAGAAAATTGAGCAAAGTCTTGAATCTCTTTCAATTCCTCTTCGCTTATCACCTTATCTCTCGATAACATAAAACGAACAATTGTATCTTCGGTGATATAGCATTTGTCGCCATTATCAAGCTCCATCAGATAGAGTCTTTTTTTCTTTTCAAGTTTTGTGATTTTCATAATTTCCTTTCATCTAAATGCTTCGAAAGCTGCAACAAGTCGTAGTTTATCCATATTTACATATTCTCTACCGTAATAGTCGAGAAATAATTCAGCATACGTAGCCTCTTGTAGGTTGTAATGAAGGGACCAAATTGCCCAAAAGAGGTCGATATGTCGGTCACTAAAACCAGCCAATCCCAAGTCAATAAAGCAAGAAAAATGAGAGGCATCCTTCAAGATGAAATTTGGCAGGCAGGCATCTCCATGAATAAAAGCATCATCTTTGAGGATGTAACCTTTCTCTTGTATCAGTTGGTAAGCTTCTTCACGACTGTGAATATGAAATTGGGGCAGAAGAGTCTTGTTATAAAAAGTCCCCTTTTGATAGTTTTTTAAGGCTTTTTCTTTATAACGCTTCAGATGATTTTCCGACGGAAAAGATTGTGGTTTAAGACTGTGAAGTTTGTTTAATGCTTGAGCTAGGGTTTGACAGAGTTTTTCGGGTTGATTTAAAAAATCGAGAGCATTTCTGCCAATGGCTTCTTTGGTCAGAAGGAAGTCCTTTTTTGCTGATAAATAGGTAATCACTGGAGTTCCCAATCCTTCAGTTTCGAACCAACTTGCAATCTTAGCTTCTTGAGCTAATCTGCCTTTTTGATCTATTTTTAAATAGTAACCTGAATCTATATATAGGACAGTTGCACTTGAATGAGAAGAACTATCAGAGAGATTAGCTCCCTTGATATAGCTTCGTAATCGTTCAGGGAAATCTAGTATACTAAAGCGAGGTGTTTTTGAATTCATGCTTTTATTGTAACATATTCTTAAATATCTTAGAAACTCCATGGTATAATAGACCTATGAATCTAAAAATAAAACAAAAAATACCATTAAAAATCAAGCGCATGGGAATTAATGGTGAGGGAATCGGCTTTTACCAAAAAACATTAGTCTTTGTACCCGGTGCTCTCAAAGGCGAAGATATCTATTGTCAGATTACTTCTATTAAACGTAACTTTGTTGAAGCGAAATTATTAAAGGTCAACAAGAAGTCTAAATTCCGCGTTGTGCCAGCTTGTACTATTTATAATGAGTGCGGAGGCTGCCAAATCATGCACCTGCATTATGATAAGCAGCTGGAGTTCAAGACGGACTTGCTTCATCAAGCGCTGAAAAAATTTGCTCCTGCAGGATATGAAAACTATGAAATTCGTCCAACTATTGGAATGCAGGAACCAAAATATTACAGAGCTAAGTTACAATTTCAGACTAGAAAATTTAAAAATCAGGTCAAGGCGGGCTTATATGCACAAAACTCTCACTATTTAGTAGAGTTGAAAGATTGCCTGGTACAAGACAAGGAAACCCAAGTGATTGCTAATCGTCTAGCGGAATTACTTACTTTTCACCAAATTCCAATCACCGATGAGAGAAAAGTTCTAGGTGTTAGGACTATTATGGTTCGACGAGCAAGAAAGACTGGACAGGTTCAGATTATTATTGTTACAAATCGTCAGCTTAATTTAACCCAACTAGTAAAAGACTTAATTAAAGATTTTCCAGAAGTTGTGACAGTAGCTGTGAATACAAATACAGCTAAAACCAGTGAGATTTATGGTGAAAAGACAGAGATTATCTGGGGACAAGAGAATATTCAAGAAGGTGTACTCGACTATGAATTCTCACTATCTCCTCGAGCTTTCTATCAACTAAATCCTGAACAAACAGAAGTTCTTTATAACGAGGCGGTAAAAGCCTTGGATGTTGATAAAGAAGACCATTTGATTGACGCTTATTGTGGAGTTGGAACGATTGGATTTGCCTTCGCAAAGAAAGTAAAAACACTCAGAGGTATGGATATTATTCCAGAAGCCATTGAAGATGCCAAGCGAAATGCCAAAAGAATGGGATTTGACAATACTCATTATGAAGCTGGAACAGCAGAAGAGATTATTCCTCGTTGGTACAAGGAAGGATACCGAGCAGATGCTTTGATTGTGGATCCACCACGTACAGGTCTGGATGACAAGTTATTAGATACAATTCTTACCTATGTACCAGAAAAAATGGTTTATATTTCTTGTAATGTTTCGACTTTGGCAAGGGATTTGGTACGCTTAGTAGAAGTCTATGATCTTCATTATATCCAGTCGGTCGATATGTTCCCACATACAGCTCGAACGGAAGCAGTTGTAAAATTAATTAAAAAATTTTAAAAAAGTAGTGTCAATCGAAAGTGATG
>NZ_VMLA01000045.1:0-20550 GCF_013276425.1 Streptococcus sp. 3874
CTCTTTGATTTTCATTGAGCATTAGATCTACTCAAAATCAAGAACTTTGAAGATGAATTTGTAATAAAAAAAAATCGCGGTTTAAATCGCGATTTTTTTATAATTTCTCGTTAACAAAGCGGACAAACTGATTCCACCAAACTTTTAAGAAGAAGGCTTTTTCCATTTTCTTGTCTGCAACCATTTCGAAACTAGGGCGCTCTGTGGTGATGTAACCTTGACCAATCAAGTCCTTGTCTTCGTAAGTCAAATGGCCAACCACTGTTCCAGCTTCAAGTGGTGCTGGGATTGCTTTGGAATCAGGTGTGAATTGAATAGATTGAGAAGATTGATTCCCGATACGTTCAATTAGATAGATATCCTCTGGAGCCACTGCAGTGACCGTATCTTCTTTTCCATCTTGTACAGGGGCTTTGCTATCTTGATAGGCATCGCCTTGCTGAACGATTTTGCGAAGTGTAAATGTAGAAGAAATATAATCCATTAGGGAAGATGTAGCTGTAAAACGAGAGTAAGGATTATTGTCTTGATGATCTGCATTCAAAATAACAGTGATAACCCTCATGCCTTTTTCGACAGTAGTACCAACAAAAGACTCTCCAGCCTTATCTGTTGTTCCTGTTTTCAGTCCATCAAAACCACCACGGTAAGCAGGCATACCTTCTAACATGTAGTTGGTCGAAGTGATTGTCATTCCAGCAAAAGTAGAAGAAGGTTTTTTGGTGATTTCCAAGACTTGTGGGTATTTTTTGATGAGGTTACGAGCAACAATAGCAACATCATAAGCACTGAGCTTGTTTTCATCATCTTTTTTTGAGCCCGGGTAAATATTATCTCCTAGAGTCTCGTTGTTAAGACCAGTTGTATTGACAACAGTAGCATCTTTGATTCCCCATTCCAAGAGTTTTGCTCGCATCATATCAACGAAGTTTTTTTCTGAGCCAGCAATTTTCTCAGCTAGGGCAATAGCGGCGCTGTTGGCACTAGATACCAGAGTTGCTTCAAGCAACTCTTCGACAGTATAATTACGGGCCTCCATAGGAACATTACTGGCTTCAGAATTTGTCGTCAATTGATAAGGATAATCAGAAATATCTACAGGAGTGGAGAGGGTAATACTTCCCTTTTCCAAAGCTTCATAGACCAGATAAACAGTAATCAATTTTGTTATGGAAGCAATTTCGACAGGTTGCGTTGCATCCTTCTCATAGAGAATTTTACCAGTATTTGCCTCAACAGCAATGGCATGTTTTGCAGCAATGGTAAAATCTTGAGCAGCAACAGTAGAAGCACCTCCTAAAAGGGAGACAGTTAATAAAGTTAACAATATTTTTTTCATAGTAGTCTTATTCTATCATAAAGAAAAAAAATATTCTTGCTTTAATAATTCATCCGTTAAGCTTTTTGAAAATATGGTAAAATAGAGTGAGGGAGGTAACTCATGTTTCGTAGAAATAAATTATTTTTTTGGACCACAGAAATTTTACTCTTAACCATCATCTTTTACCTATGGAGACAGATGGGGTCTTTGATTAACCCTTTTGTTAGCGTGCTTAATACAATTATGATTCCATTTTTATTAGGGGGCTTTCTTTATTATTTGACAAACCCTATTGTTACTTTCTTAAATAAAGTCTGTAAACTCAATCGTTTACTTGGTATTTTAATTACCTTGTGTGCTTTGGTCTGGGGAATGGTCATAGGTGTTGTCTATCTCTTACCTATTTTGATTAATCAGTTATCTAGCTTGATTATATCTAGTCAAACTATTTATAGTCGAGTACAAGACTTAATCATAGACTTATCTAATTATCCTGCGCTCCAGAATTTGGATGTAGAAGCTACAATTCAGCAGTTAAACTTATCCTATGTTGATATTCTTCAAAAGATCCTAAATAGCGTATCAAATAGTGTGGGGAGCGTCTTGTCAGCTCTTATCAGTACTGTTTTGATTTTGATTATGACTCCAGTTTTTTTGGTTTATTTCTTATTAGATGGACATAAATTCTTGCCCATGCTTGAAAGAACGGTTCTAAAGAGGGATCGCTTGCATATCGCAGGTCTCTTAAAGAATTTAAATGCGACGATTGCTCGCTATATTAGTGGAGTTTCGATTGACGCAATCATTATAGGTTGTTTAGCTTATATTGGCTATAGTATTATTGGTTTAAAATATGCTTTAGTTTTTGCTATTTTTTCTGGTGTAGCCAATTTAATTCCTTATGTGGGGCCAAGTATTGGTTTGATTCCTATGATTATTGCAAATATATTCACTGATCCCCATAGAATGCTGATTGCAGTGATTTATATGCTTGTTGTTCAGCAGGTAGATGGCAATATCTTATATCCTCGAATCGTAGGAAGTGTTATGAAGGTTCATCCAATCACGATTTTAGTTTTACTTTTGTTGTCAAGCAATATCTATGGTGTAGTTGGAATGATTGTCGCAGTGCCAACCTATTCTATCTTAAAAGAAATTTCTAAGTTCTTATCCCGTTTGTATGAAAATCATAAAATAATGAAAGAACGAGAAAGAGAATTAGCTAAGTAAAAGTCAGGAGACCCCTGATTTTTCTTTACTGGAAGTGGCCTTTAGATTAGAAGATTGAAAATAAGTTAAAGTCCTAAACTAATTTTCACAGCTAAGAATAGTAGAAGTTAATCTGGTAAAAATCGAAAAAACCAGTGGAATTCCGTGTCAGGATAAGTTCCACTGGTTTTCATAGTCTATTAAAGTTCGAATGAAACCTATTTATAGTAGATTGAAACTAGAATAGTACACCTCTAATTCTAAAACATTGTTAGAAATCGGTTTGACTGTCCTGATCTATTCGTCCTATTCTTATTTCATTTTACTATATTTTGGTGCAATAAGTGAAAAGTAGTCCGAATAATATAAGGATTGATTTTATTGTTTTTAAACTCAAATGAATTGAAACAAAGAGAGTAGGAAAATTCTCATCTGAAAGTATTTTAGAATAATTCTCTTCGTGAATTTCTTCAAAACAGATAGCTTTATCTTAGGTAGGTGTTAATTGGATTTCGTAAGCTCTATTCACAATCGTAAAGTTATGCACTGAGAAAGTTGTAGTTAGTCTCCCAGTTTGCTAAATTTCTCGAATAGTATCTTTTTTAGGTATGTGATTTCTTTTTTGCATTTTCGTGTTAGATAAGGTATAATGGTTTTATTGTCTTTTGGGGTCGTTACGGATTCGACAGGCATTATGAGGCATATTTTGCGACTCGTGTGGCGACGTAAACGCTCAGTTAAATATAACTGCAAAAAATAACACTTCTTACGCTCTAGCTGCCTAAAAACCAGCAGGCGTGACCCGATTTGGATTGCTCGTGTTCAATGACAGGTCTTATTATTAGCGAGATACGATTGAGTCTTGTCTAGCGGCTTGATAAGAGATTGATAGACTCGCAGTTTCTAGGCTTGAGTTATGTGTCGAGGGGCTGTTAAACTAATACATAACCTATGGTTGTAGACAAATATGTTGGCAGGTGTTTGGACGTGGGTTCGACTCCCACCGGCTCCATTATTCCTTTGCATTCCTTGGTAAAACGTTGTTAAATCAACGTTTTTTGTTTTTGTCTTTGGTATTCCTTTGCATTCTTTTGCTAAAAAAGGAGTCACAAACAGAGCCTAAAACAGACCCTATTTTTAAAAAAGGGATACAAAAAAAGGATACAACATTTGTTGCATCCTAGAAATCTATGTACTTCGTAAAGCGTTCTCCGATTCGAGTATTCCTCTGCATGCTTTAGTAAATATAGGATTTTTTGTAGTTACTTCCCTAATTGGACCTCTAATTGTTCTTTATCTGAGAAGTTCAAAATGTTAATACCATACTCTTGTAGAGCGATTTGATGGTCATCTTTGATATTATTATACCCTTCATCGCTTACAATGATATACAACTGTTCTGTATCTCCATATTCTTTTCTACGGTATTCAGATGTATCTAACCAACTAGCTAAGATAGTATCAACTTGTTGTTTGGTTATGTTATTGTGAACTCTGGCTATTTTTGAAATACCTTTACTCATAAACACAAAATTAAAGCGGTGTTCTAAACGAGATTTACCTGCAATTGAGAAAGCTGGAAAGACTGTGTAATGCTCATTTTTCATGAAGTAAGATTTAACATCGTCTAAAAATTGAGATTTAATATTGTTAGGTGTTAGCTGAATAAAGTCATAAACATTCATCAGCAATTGTGTCATATCATGTATGACTTGTCCTAGATGTTCTTTACCAGTCGTCCGTTCGATTGCTCCATCGTGTAAATCAAATCCATTAAAGTGGAGAAGTGAGTTAAAGATGTCTTGACGTCGCCCTTTTTTTGTAACATCAATATTATTAATGGATAAATTCCAGATAGTATAACCATCATCTGTAACTGTCAAATGTTTTCCATTGCTTTTTATTGAGAAACCAATAGCTTCACCTAATGGGTCTATAAAAGGAGTAATCACTTCAGTATGAGTATCAGTCACATCGTTAAAAACAGCGTTTTCTTTTATGTAATTTAGATAGGTATTTTTGATATCAGTAGCATTCATGATATTCTCCTTTCTTTATAGGGTGATTATAACAAATCCTCTTGTATATTAATTGCTATATTTTCAGGATTGTTCACATTGGTATAGTCAAGCAAATTATCAAGCATATTCAGGAAGTCATCAGTGTTAAGAATATCTTCATAAGGTAGTGGATAGGCTTTGTAATGAGTTGTTTCATCCCCTTTTTGATAATACTCTTCTTCAGAGAAGATGTTAACTCGATTGCCCCAAACTTTCTCGCCGTTTGCGTTCTTATGGAATTTATTATTTAGATTGATTCGTAAGAGAGTATAGTTGTGTTGAGTTTCCCTTAGATGAAAAACTTTGCTTGTAGTGCTGTAGAAGTAGTTCAAAATAAATCTAGTATCATGCTTGCCAACAAGGTCAATAGTACCTGAACTGCGATTCGTAAGAGTTCGATTGTGTTTATTAGCAATTGCTTTAATTATTTTTATGAGAGCTTTAGCTTCACTATCTGTCAGAAGTAACTCTTTCATATCTTTCCTTTCTACTTTATCTACATTCTAGAGAGTGGAAATCTGAAATGTAGATCAGACAGCGATCCTTCCGTATGCATCTGGTTTCTTAAAGAGAGCTATGATGCCTTGGAAAAGTGCAATAATAGCAGGTATTCCTGTTAAAGATAAAATCAGAAAAAGGAAACCTTTTCCGTTATATCCTGCGTAAAAATGATGTATACCCAATCCGCCTAAGAATAAAGCAAGAATAACATAAACCCACTTATTAACATAATGTACACCCGTAGCGATTTCTTGAGTGTGAACAACTTGTGACTGATTTTGCACAGCGTTGTTTTCATTGACAATGTTAATATTAATTTTGTCGTCTTTTTTATCTTCAACTTTCATGATAATAATCTCACCATCTACTTTATGAATTTCAACTTCGTCACCTAATTTTGGAACAAAATTTAATTCAGATGGATTTATTTTTAAGTACTCTTCATTATGTGAGATTACAACCTCTGCTCCTGTAACTTTAACAACTTTTGACATTTTGTTCTTCCCTTCATTTTACACTCTATAGAATTTCATAATAAGTTTTGATATTTAATTTATCTGTTTTTATAAGTAAAGTATATCAAAAAAAGAACGAAAAGAAAATCTTTTATGGTTTAGTTAAAAAGTAAGAGTTTAAGAAACTGGATTAATTAAACTTGAAGTATTTGAGATTTTGTCTTTTACTGTTTGTAAAATAGTATGAGATAAGAAGGGAGTGGAAAGAATTCATACTCTCTCTAGAACTTGTATATTGAAACGATGTGGAGATTGTAAAGAAATTACAAAATACCCAAAAACTAAGATAGAAATACAAAGTTTTAGGGTATCATGTATTAGATCTGTTTTTCCACGGAAGACATGGGATTCGAACCCACGCACGCTGTTACACGCCTACCGCGTTTCCAACACGGCCTCTTAAGCCTCTTGAGTAATCTTCCAATACTTACTCAAATAGTCTACCATAAAGGCTCTTATCTTGCAATAAAAATTCTGGAAATAAGAAAAATGATAGAAATTGAAAGAAAATGATAAAAAATGCTTGACTTTGAAAGAAAGTGTGATAGAATAAATAGTGTAAACGATAACAGGAGGTGATTCAGTGTTAAAAACAGAGCGGAAGCAACTGATTTTAGTGGAGTTGAATCAACATCATGTAGTCTCTCTAGAAAAATTAGTTAGTTTGCTAGAAACGTCAGAATCAACGGTTCGAAGAGACTTGGATGAATTGGAAGCTGAAAACAAGCTTCGTCGCGTGCATGGTGGAGCAGAATTGCCCCATTCCTTGCAGGAAGAAGAAACCATTCAAGAGAAATCTGTCAAAAACCTTCAAGAAAAGAAGTTGCTGGCTCAGAAAGCTGCTTCTCTCATCAAGGAACAAGATGTCATCTTTATCGATGCTGGAACAACTACAGCCTTTTTGATTCATGAATTGATCAATAAGAATATTACTGTTGTGACCAACTCCATTCACCATGCCGCTCAGTTGGTTGAAAAGCAGATTCCAACTGTCATAGTTGGAGGAAGCGTCAAGACAGCGACGGATGCTAGTATCGGGGGCGTTGCTCTTAACCAGATTAACCAATTGCACTTTGACCGTGCCTTTATTGGGATGAATGGTGTGGACGATGGCTATTATACGACTCCTGATATGGAGGAGGGGGCTGTGAAGCGTGCTATTTTAGAGAATGCCAAACAGACCTATGTCTTGGTGGATTCGTCTAAAATTGGACAAACTTGCTTTGCCAAGGTAGCACCACTCAAGCGAGCTATTGTTATCACAAGCCAAGGGCATGAGCTCTTGCAGGCTATTAAGGAGAAAACGGAGGTAATAGAAGTATGATTTATACAGTCACACTCAATCCATCCATTGACTATATCGTTCGTTTGGACCAAGTCCAAGTCGGTAGTGTCAATCGTATGGACAGTGATGATAAGTTTGCTGGTGGGAAAGGAATCAATGTCAGTCGTGTCTTGAAACGCTTGGATATTCCAAATACAGCGACGGGATTTATCGGTGGCTTTACTGGTAAATTTATCACAGATACTTTGGCTGATGAAGAAATCGAGACACGTTTTGTCCAAGTGGCAGAAGATACTCGTATCAATGTTAAAATCAAAGCAGACCAAGAAACAGAAATCAACGGAAGGGGTCCAAATGTGGAACCAGCTCAGCTAGAAGAATTGAAAGCTATTTTATCTAGTCTGACAGCAGAAGATACGGTTGTGTTTGCAGGTTCAAGTGCTAAAAATCTAGGCAATGTTATCTATAAGGATTTGATTTCCTTGACGCGCCAGACTGGTGCGCAAGTGGTTTGTGACTTTGAAGGACAGACCTTGATTGATAGTTTGGACTATCAGCCACTTTTGGTCAAACCAAATAATCACGAACTTGGAGCGATCTTTGGGGTTAAACTTGACAGTTTGGACCAAATTGAGAAATATGCTCGAGAGTTACTGGTTAAGGGTGCTCAAAACGTCATTATCTCTATGGCTGGTGACGGTGCCCTTCTTGTCACATTTGAGGGAGCATACTTTGCTAAACCAATCAAGGGAACAGTCAAAAATTCAGTTGGGGCTGGTGATTCTATGGTCGCTGGATTTACAGGTGAATTTGTCAAATCCAAAGACGCAGTAGAAGCCTTCAAATGGGGAGTTGCTTGTGGAACAGCAACGACATTCTCAGATGACTTGGCAACAGCAGAATTTATTAAAGAAACATATGAAAAAGTTGAGGTAGAAAAACGATGAAAATTCAAGACCTATTGAAAAAAGATGTCATGTTGCTGGATTTGCAGGCAACTGAAAAAACTGCTGTCATCGAAGAGATGATTAAAAGCTTGGTAGACCACGGTTATGTGACAGATTTTGAAACATTTAAAGAAGGAATTTTGGCGCGTGAATCCTTGACTTCTACAGGTTTGGGTGACGGAATCGCAATGCCTCACAGCAAAAACGCTGCTGTCAAAGAAGCGACTGTTCTCTTTGCCAAGTCAAATAAGGGTGTTGATTATGATAGCTTGGATGGACAAGCAACTGATCTCTTCTTCATGATTGCGGCTCCAGAAGGAGCTAATGACACTCACTTGGCAGCCTTGGCAGAATTGTCTCAATACTTGATGAAAGACGGCTTTGCTGATAAACTTCGTCAAGTAACATCAGCTAATCAAGTTATTGACCTCTTTAACCAAGCTTCAGAAAAAACTGAGGAACCTGTTCAAGCACCTGCTAATGACTCTGGTGACTTTATCGTAGCTGTTACAGCTTGTACGACAGGTATTGCCCACACTTACATGGCCCAAGAAGCCCTTCAAAAAGTGGCTGCTGAAATGGGTGTTGGAATTAAGGTCGAAACCAATGGTGCTAGCGGTGTTGGAAACCAACTAACTGCTGAGGACATCCGCAAGGCTAAAGCTGTTATCATCGCTGCAGACAAGGCAGTTGAGATGGATCGTTTCGATGGCAAACCATTGATCAATCGTCCGGTTGCTGACGGTATCCGTAAGACAGAAGAATTGATTAACTTGGCTCTTTCAGGAGATGCTGAAATCTACCGTGCCGCTAATGGTACAAAAGCTGCAACAGCCTCTAACGAAAAACAAAGCCTTGGTGGAGCCTTCTATAAACACTTGATGAGTGGTGTCTCTCAAATGTTACCATTCGTTATCGGTGGTGGTATCATGATTGCCCTTGCCTTCTTGATTGACGGTGCTTTGGGTGTTCCGAATGAAAACCTTGGCAGTCTTGGTTCTTACCATGAACTAGCTTCTATGTTCGTGAAAATCGGTGGTGCTGCCTTTGGTTTGATGCTTCCAGTCTTTGCAGGTTATGTTGCCTACTCTATTGCTGAAAAACCGGGTTTGGTAGCAGGTTTCGTGGCTGGTGCTATTGCCAAAGAAGGTTTTGCCTTTGGTAAAATTCCTTATGCCGCAGGTGGTGAAGCAACTTCAACTCTTGCAGGTGTCTCATCTGGTTTCCTAGGTGCCCTTGTTGGTGGATTTATCGCAGGTGCCTTGGTTCTTGCCATCAAGAAATACGTTAAAGTTCCTCGTTCACTCGAAGGTGCTAAATCAATCCTTCTATTGCCACTTCTTGGAACAATCTTGACAGGATTTGTCATGCTAGCTGTTAACATCCCAATGGCAGCAATCAACACTGCTATGAATGACTTCCTAGGCGGTCTTGGAGGAGGTTCAGCTGTCCTTCTTGGTATCGTCCTTGGTGGAATGATGGCTGTTGACATGGGTGGACCAGTTAACAAAGCGGCTTATGTCTTTGGTACAGGTACGCTTGCAGCAACTGTTTCTTCAGGTGGTTCTGTGGCTATGGCAGCTGTTATGGCTGGAGGAATGGTGCCACCACTTGCAATCTTTGTCGCAACTCTTCTTTTCAAAGATAAATTTACTAAGGAAGAACGCAACTCTGGTTTGACAAATATCATCATGGGCTTGTCATTTATCACTGAGGGAGCGATTCCATTTGGAGCTGCTGACCCAGCTCGTGCGATCCCAAGCTTCATTCTTGGTTCAGCAGTAGCAGGTGGCCTCGTTGGTCTTACTGGTATCAAACTCATGGCGCCACACGGAGGAATCTTCGTTATCGCCCTTACTTCAAATGCTCTTCTTTACCTCGTTTCTGTCTTGGTAGGAGCAATCGTAAGTGGTGTGGTCTATGGTTACCTACGCAAACCCCAAGCATAAAACTTAAATAGAAAATGAAAAGATTGGACCGTTTGGTGCAGTCTTTTTCTCTTTCCGAAATGCCTGTGAAATATGGTATAATAGAAGAATGGCAAACAAGAATACAAGTAAAACAAGACGGAGACCGTCTAAAGCAGAACTCGAAAGAAAAGAAGCGATTCAACGGATGTTGATTTCGTTGGGAATCGCCCTTTTATTGATTTTCGCAGCTTTTAAATTAGGAGCTGCAGGTATCACTCTTTACAATTTAATTCGCTTGTTGGTGGGTAGTCTAGCTTATCTGGCAATATTTGCCCTATTGATCTATCTCTTCTTTTTCAAGTGGATACGAAAACAGGAAGGACTCTTATCAGGATTTTTCACCATATTTGCTGGCTTGCTCTTGATTTTTGAGGCCTACTTAGTTTGGAAATATGGTTTGGACAAGTCGGTTTTAAAAGGAACCATGGCTCAGGTTGTGACGGATTTAACTGGTTTTCGAACGACCAGTTTTGCTGGAGGGGGCTTGATTGGTGTCGCTCTTTATATTCCAACCGCCTTTCTCTTTTCAAATATCGGCACTTACTTTATTGGTTCTATCTTGATTTTAGTGGGTGCTCTCCTAGTCAGTCCTTGGTCTGTTTACGATATTGCGGAATTTTTCAGTAGAGGCTTTGCTAAATGGCGGGAAGGGCATGAGCGTCGAAAAGAGGAACGTTTTGTCAAACAAGAAGAAAAAGCTCGTCAAAAGGCTGAGAAAGAGGCTAGATTAGAACAAGAAGAAGCTGAAAAAGCCTTACTCGATTTACCTCCTGTTGATATGGAAACGGGTGAAATTCTGACTGATGATGTTGTGCTTGACGTTCCTCCTGTTCCAGAAGAAGAGTGGGTGGAACCAGAAATCATCCTGCCTCAAGCTGAACTTGAATTCCCTGAACAGGAAGATGGCTCTGACGATGAAGATGTTCAGGTCGATTTTTCAGCCAAGGAAGCCCTCGAATACAAACTTCCAAGCTTACAACTCTTTGCCCCAGATAAACCCAAAGACCAGTCTAAAGAGAAGAAAATCGTTCGGGAAAATATCAAAATTCTAGAAGAAACCTTTGCTAGCTTTGGTATCAAGGTAACAGTTGAACGGGCTGAAATTGGGCCATCAGTGACCAAATATGAAGTTAAGCCAGCAGTGGGTGTACGGGTCAACCGCATTTCCAATCTAGCAGATGACCTCGCTCTAGCCTTGGCTGCTAAGGATGTCCGAATCGAAGCACCTATCCCGGGGAAATCCTTAGTTGGAATCGAAGTACCCAACTCTGAGATTGCGACTGTATCCTTCCGCGAACTATGGGAACAATCTCAAACGAAAGCAGAAAATCTCTTGGAAATTCCTCTAGGAAAGGCGGTTAATGGCACCGCAAGAGCTTTTGACCTTTCCAAAATGCCCCACTTGCTCGTCGCAGGTTCAACAGGTTCAGGGAAGTCAGTAGCTGTTAATGGCATCATTGCTAGCATTCTGATGAAAGCAAGACCCGACCAGGTCAAGTTTATGATGGTGGATCCCAAGATGGTTGAGTTGTCTGTTTACAATGACATTCCTCACCTCTTGATTCCAGTTGTGACCAATCCACGCAAGGCCAGCAAGGCCCTGCAAAAGGTTGTGGATGAGATGGAAAATCGTTATGAACTCTTTGCCAAGGTGGGAGTTCGTAACATTGCAGGCTTTAATGCCAAGGTAGAAGAGTTTAATGCTCAGTCTGAGTACAAGCAGATTCCACTACCACTTATTGTTGTGATTGTGGATGAGTTGGCTGACCTTATGATGGTAGCAAGCAAGGAAGTGGAAGATGCTATTATCCGTCTTGGACAGAAGGCGCGGGCTGCAGGTATCCACATGATTCTTGCAACCCAGCGTCCATCCGTTGATGTCATCTCTGGTCTGATCAAGGCTAATGTCCCATCTCGTGTAGCATTTGCGGTTTCATCAGGAACAGACTCCCGTACGATTTTGGATGAAAATGGAGCAGAAAAACTTCTTGGTCGAGGAGACATGCTCTTTAAACCGATTGATGAAAATCATCCAGTTCGTCTCCAAGGCTCCTTTATCTCGGATGACGATGTTGAGCGCATTGTGAACTTCATCAAGGCTCAGGCAGATGCGGACTACGATGATAGTTTTGAACCAGGTGAGGTTTCTGAAAACGACGGTGAATTTTCAGATGGTGAATCTGGTGGTGACCCGCTCTTTGAAGAAGCCAAGGCTTTGGTAATCGAAACTCAGAAAGCCAGTGCATCTATGATTCAGCGTCGTTTGTCAGTTGGATTTAACCGTGCGACCCGTCTCATGGAAGAGCTTGAGATGGCAGGTGTCATCGGTCCAGCTGAAGGTACCAAGCCAAGAAAAGTATTGCAGCAATAAAAAATAGCTTCTTTCCAAGGTTGGAAGGAGCTATTTTACTGGCTATTGATTACTTTTATACTCTTCGAAAATCTCTTCAAACCACGTCAGCTTTGCCTTGCCGTATATATGTGNNTTGAGCAGCCTACGGCTAGCTTCCTAGTTTGTTCTTTGATTTTCATTGAGTATTATTTTCTGAAGTTGGAGTATTGGGCTGTTTTTCATTTTCAGTGGCAGGTTTACTTGTAGCAGGTGTAGTAGAGTCCTGAGTTGCTGTTTTCTGATCTTCTTTTTTCTCTTCCTTGACGCTAGATTTTGGCGTTTCCTCTTGTTGTGTTTTTTCTTGACTAGTATTATTTTCCTTATTGGGACTAGTATTTTCCTGAGGGGATTCCTTTTGAATTTCTTTGACAATGGTTGTCGTCGGTGTTGTCGTCGGTTCTTTTTTGGTATTTTTATTATTATCCAAGGCATTCATAATCGTGATAGTCGCAGTAATCAAGCCGAGGATACTACCGATAGTAGTAATGGTTTTTTGAAAAACAGTAAAGCCTTTTTTGATATGTTCTGTTTTCGGTTTTGAAGTTCTACGATAGTTAGACATACATTCTCTCCTTTGATTAAAATTTATTATACCGCATTTCTTTAAAAAAAATCTTAAAAAAAAGAGGAATTGCCCTTTCTTGTCGCAGGCTCCGTTTCATGATACAATAGAAGGAGTGATTTTAGAAAGCGTGAGAAAACATGATTTACTTTGATAATTCGGCGACGACCAAGCCTTATCCTGAAGCCCTTGAAACCTATATGCAGGTGACTTCAAAAATTTTAGGAAATCCATCTAGTCTCCATCGTTTGGGAGACCAGGCAACACGAATCTTAGATGCTTCTCGGCAACAGATTGCAGATTTAATCGGTAAGAAAAGCGATGAAATCTTCTTTACTTCTGGTGGGACAGAAGGAGATAACTGGGTTATCAAGGGTGTGGCCTTTGAAAAAGCCCAGTTTGGCAAGCACATCATTGTTTCAGCCATTGAACATCCAGCAGTTAAGGAATCGGCCCTCTGGCTGAAAAGTCAAGGATTTGAAGTGGATTTTGCTCCAGTTGATAAGGAAGGATTTGTGGACGTCGAGGCCCTAGCAGTTTTGATACGACCTGATACAATCCTCGTTTCCATCATGGCTGTGAACAATGAAATAGGTTCTATCCAACCTATTGAGGCTATTTCAAAACTATTGGCAGACAAGCCAACTATTACTTTCCACGTTGATGCGGTTCAGGCACTTGCTAAGATTCCAACTGAAAAATATCTGACAGAACGAGTGGATTTCGCGACTTTCTCTGGTCACAAGTTCCACGGAGTTCGTGGTGTTGGTTTTGTCTATATCAAGTCTGGTAAGAAAATTACTCCACTGTTGACTGGTGGAGGTCAGGAGCGTGATTACCGTTCGACAACTGAAAATGTGGCAGGGATTGCAGCGACAGCCAAGGCTCTCCGTTTATCTATGGAAAAGCTAGATACCTTTAGGAGCAAGACTGGGCAGATGAAGGCAGTGATTCGTCAAGCCCTTCTGGACTATCCAGATATTTTTGTCTTTTCAGATGAGGAAGACTTTGCCCCTCATATCCTGACTTTTGGAATCAAGGGTGTTCGTGGTGAAGTCATCGTTCACGCTTTTGAAGACTATGATATTTTCATCTCAACGACCTCTGCTTGTTCGTCCAAGGCTGGGAAACCTGCAGGAACTCTGATTGCCATGGGAGTAGATAAAGATAAGGCCCAGTCAGCTGTGCGTCTTAGCCTAGACCTTGAAAATGATATGAGTCAGGTCGAGCAGTTTTTGACCAAGCTAAAATTAATTTACAACCAAACTAGAAAAGTAAGATAGGAGCATTTATGCAGTATTCAGAAATTATGATTCGCTACGGTGAGCTGTCAACCAAAGGCAAAAACCGTATGCGTTTCATCAATAAACTTCGCAATAATATTTCAGACGTTTTGTCTATCTATCCCCAAGTTAAGGTAAGGGCAGATCGTGACCGTGCCCATGCTTACCTCAATGGAGCAGATTACACAGCAGTTGCAGAATCACTCAAGCAAGTCTTCGGGATTCAAAACTTTTCCCCTGTCTATAAGGTCGAAAAATCTGTAGAAGTTCTGAAGTCTTCTGTGCAAGAGATTATGCAGGACATCTACAAGGAAGGCATGACCTTTAAGATTTCTAGTAAGCGTAGCGACCACAATTTTGAACTGGATAGTCGTGAACTCAATCAAACCCTTGGAGGAGCTGTTTTTGAAGCCATTCCAAATGTGCAAGCTCAAATGAAAAATCCTGACATCAATCTTCAGGTGGAGATTCGTGAGGAGGCGGCTTATCTTTCCTATGAAACCATTCGTGGGGCTGGTGGTTTGCCAGTTGGAACTTCAGGTAAAGGGATGCTCATGTTGTCAGGAGGGATTGATTCACCTGTAGCTGGTTATCTAGCTTTGAAACGTGGAGTGGATATTGAGGCTGTTCACTTTGCCAGTCCACCATATACTAGTCCTGGTGCCCTCAAGAAAGCGCAGGACTTGACCCGTAAATTGACCAAGTTTGGCGGCAATATCCAGTTTATCGAAGTTCCTTTTACAGAGATTCAAGAGGAAATCAAGGCTAAAGCGCCAGAAGCTTACTTGATGACTCTAACTCGTCGCTTTATGATGCGGATTACCGACCGTATTCGTGAGGTACGAAATGGTTTGGTTATCATCAATGGGGAAAGTCTAGGTCAAGTAGCCAGCCAAACCCTTGAAAGTATGAAGGCTATCAATGCAGTTACCAACACTCCCATCATCCGTCCAGTTGTGACAATGGATAAGTTGGAAATCATTGACATTGCTCAGGAAATTGACACCTTTGACATTTCTATCCAGCCTTTTGAGGACTGCTGTACGATTTTTGCGCCAGATCGTCCTAAGACCAATCCTAAGATTAAGAATGCAGAGCAGTACGAAGCACGTATGGATGTTGAAGGCTTGGTTGAGAGAGCAGTGGCAGGGATTATGATTACTGAGATTACACCGCAGGTTGAAAAAGATGAAGTTGATGACTTGATTGATAATCTGCTCTAATCAGAAAACACAAAAGAATAGCGAAAATCAGGAAAGAAAGTTAGTTTTTTCTCTAAAAACAGGTAAAAAAACTGACTTTTTTTCTATTTTTATGATATAATGAGATAAAATTTTGAATATAGAGAGTTTTCTGACAATGAATCAATCCTACTTTTATCTAAAAATGAAAGAACACAAACTCAAGGTTCCTTATACAGGTAAGGAGCGCCGTGTGCGTGTTCTTCTGCCTAAAGATTATGAGAAAGACACGAATCGTTCCTATCCTGTTGTTTACTTTCATGACGGGCAAAATGTTTTTTATAGCAAAGAGTCTTTCATTGGACATTCATGGAAGATTATCCCAGCTATCAAACGAAATCCCGATATCAGTCGCATGATTGTCGTAGCCATTGACAATGATGGTATGGGGCGGATGAATGAGTATGCGGCATGGAAGTTCCAAGAATCTCCTATCCCAGGGCAGCAGTTTGGCGGTAAGGGTGTGGAGTATGCCGAGTTTGTCATGGAGGTGGTTAAGCCTTTTATAGATGAAACTTATCGTACAAAAGCAGACCGCCAGCATACAGCTATGATTGGGTCTTCGCTAGGAGGCAATATTACCCAGTTTATCGGTTTGGAATACCAAAACCAAATTGGTTGCTTGGGCGTCTTTTCATCTGCCAACTGGCTCCACCAAGAAGCTTTTAACCGCTATATCGAGCGCCAGAAACTATCGCCTGACCAGCGTATCTTTATCTATGTGGGAACGGAAGAAGCGGATGATACAGACAAGACCTTGATGGCTGGTAATATCAAACAAGCCTATATCGACTCATCGCTTCGTTATTACCATGATTTGATAGCAGGGGGAGTGCATCTGGATAATCTTGTGCTGAAAGTTCAGTCTGGTGCCATCCATAGTGAAATCCCTTGGTCGGAGAATTTACCAGACTGTCTGAGATTTTTTGCAGAGAAATGGTAAGTTAGAAAAGGAGAAAGCCAATGCATATTGAAAACCTTAGCCACTGGAGTGGTCACCTTAACCGTGAAATGTACCTCAATCGTTATGGATATGCTGGAATTCCAGTTGTGGTCTTTGCTTCATCAGGTGGCAGTCACAATGAATACTATGATTTTGGCATGATTGACGCCTGTGCTTCCTTTATCGAGGAAGGCCGTGTCCAGTTCTTTACCCTATCCAGTGTGGACAGTGAGAGCTGGTTGGCTACTTGGAAAAATGGTCACGACCAAGCGGAAATGCACCGTGCCTACGAACGTTATGTGATTGAGGAGGCCATTCCTTTTATCAAGCATAAGACAGGTTGGTTTGATGGCATGATGACGACAGGTTGCTCTATGGGAGCCTATCATGCACTCAATTTCTTCCTCCAGCATCCAGATGTCTTTACCAAAGTGATTGCTCTCAGTGGTGTTTACGATGCACGTTTCTTTGTCGGCGATTACTACAACGATGATGCTATTTACCAAAACTCGCCAGTAGATTATATCTGGAACCAGAACGACGGCTGGTTTATTGACCGTTATCGTCAGGCAGAGATTGTGTTGTGTACGGGTCTTGGTGCCTGGGAACAAGATGGTCTACCATCTTTCTACAAGCTCAAAGAATCCTTTGACCAGAAACAAATTCCAGCCTGGTTTGCTGAATGGGGACACGATGTCGCCCACGACTGGGAATGGTGGCGCAAACAAATGCCTTATTTCCTCGGTCATCTCTATTTATAAAAGGAGTGACCTATGAATTACCTTGTTATTTCTCCCTATTATCCACAAAACTTTCAACAGTTTACCATTGAACTAGCTAATAAAGGCATCACTGTCTTGGGAATTGGCCAAGAACCATACGAGCAATTGGATGAGCCTTTACGCAATAGCCTGACCGAATATTTCCGTGTTGACAATCTTGAGAACATAGACGAAGTCAAACGAGCAGTTGCTTTTCTCTTTTATAAACATGGCCCGCTTGATCGCATCGAGTCTCATAATGAATACTGGCTTGAGCTGGACGCAGCACTCAGAGAGCAATTTAATGTTTTTGGTGCCAAACCAGAGGATATTAAAAAGACGAAATTTAAGTCTGAAATGAAGAAGCTTTTCAAAAAAGCAGGTGTCCCAGTGGTCCCTGGAGCAGTTATCAAGACGGAAGCAGATGTGGATCAAGCTGTGAAAGAAATTGGTCTTCCAATGATTGCCAAACCTGACAATGGAGTGGGAGCGGCCGCCACCTTTAAGCTTGAGACAGAAGACGATATCAATCACTTCAAGTCTGAGTGGGATCATTCAACTGTTTATTTCTTTGAGAAATTTGTCACCTCTAGCGAAATTTGTACCTTTGATGGTCTTGTGGACAAGGATAGTAAAATTGTCTTCTCAACAACCTTTGATTACGCCTATACACCGCTTGATCTCATGATTTACAAGATGGACAATTCTTATTACGTTCTCAAGGATATGGATCCTAAATTACGTAAATATGGTGAGGCAATTGTCAAGGAATTTGGCATGAAAGAACGGTTCTTCCATATTGAGTTCTTCCGTGAAGGGGACGATTACATTGCCATTGAGTACAATAACCGTCCTGCAGGTGGTTTCACTATTGATGTTTATAACTTTGCTCACTCTTTGGATCTCTATCGTGGATATGCTGCTATTGTAGCAGGAGAAGAGTTCCCAGCGTCAGAGTTTGAACCGCAGTATTGTTTGGCTACTTCTCGCCGTGCAAATGCTCACTATGTCTATTCTGAGGAGGACTTGCTTGCCAAATATAGCCAGCAGTTCAAGGTTAAAAAAATCATGCCAGAGGCCTTTGCGGAACTTCAAGGAGATTACCTTTATATGCTGACAACTCCGAGTCGACAAGAAATGGATCAGATGATTGCTGATTTCGGACAACGTCAGGCTTAAGAGACTATCGGATTAAGGAAATTCACTCCCTTAATCCTTTTGTTTTGTCTGATAAAAAATAAGAGCATCCTAACAAGGTAGCTATCATAAAACTTGTTCGATAACTATTTGAAGCAGGATTAGGTGGTCAGAAATTGAATTTTAATATTTCAATTGAGTCATAGTATTATGTTTTTGTATCCTTAAATCAGCTAAAAGGATCCATGACGACACCTATATGATATAGTTTTCAAGATACCAAACAAGTCTATTAAAATATTCAGGTGACGCATAGATATAGTTAATTGAAGCTTTGTTTGAAATCTGATAAAATAATGATATTACTAAGTTTTAAAAACTAAAGAAAAGGGAAGATATGATTACAGGCGAATTAAAAAATAAAATCGATCAGTTGTGGGAAATTCTTTGGACAGAAGGAAATGCAAATCCTTTAACAAATATTGAACAGTTGACTTATCTCTTATTTATGAAAGATTTGGATAGTGTCGAGCTTGGACGTGAAAGTGATGCTGAATTTCTAGGGATTCCTTATGAGGGAGTTTTTCCAAAAGATAAACCTGAATACCGTTGGTCAACTTTTAAAAATATAGGAGATGCTCAGGAAGTTTATCGTTTAATGACTCAGGAGATTTTTCCGTTTATTAAAAATCTCAAGGGGGATACAGATGATACAGCCTTTTCACGATATATGCGAGAAGCTATTTTTCAAATAAATAAACCTGCTACGCTTCAAAAGGCAATTTCTATCTTAGATGTTTTTCCAACTAGGGGATTAGATGTAGATTTTGATAATGACAAACAAAGTATTACTGATATCGGAGATATCTATGAATATCTGTTATCAAAATTGTCGACCGCAGGTAAAAATGGACAGTTCCGTACACCTCGTCACATCATCGATATGATGGTTGAGTTGATGCAACCGACTATCAAAGATATTATCTCAGATCCTGCTATGGGTTCTGCTGGCTTCTTAGTATCTGCTAGCCGTTACTTAAAGCGTAAGAAAGATGAATGGGAAACCAATACAGATAATATCAATCATTTTCATAATCAGATGTTTCATGGAAATGATACGGATACGACTATGTTGAGACTTGGGGCGATGAACATGATGCTACATGGAGTAGAAAATCCACAAATCAGTTACCTTGACTCGCTGTCTCAAGATAATGAAGAAGCCGATAAATATACTTTGGTTTTAGCAAATCCTCCTTTTAAGGGCTCACTTGACTACAATTCAACCTCTAATGACCTTCTTGCAACCGTAAAAACCAAAAAAACAGAATTACTCTTTCTTTCTCTTTTCTTGCGAACTTTAAAACCAGGTGGACGAGCAGCAGTTATCGTACCTGATGGTGTCCTTTTTGGTTCGTCTAAAGCTCATAAAGGAATTCGTCAGGAAATTGTAGAGAACCATAAGCTTGATGCTGTAATTTCAATGCCTAGTGGTGTTTTCAAGCCTTATGCTGGAGTTTCAACTGCCATTCTCATCTTTACAAAAACTGGCAATGGTGGTACTGACAAGGTCTGGTTTTACGATATGAAAGCGGATGGTTTAAGTTTGGATGATAAGCGACAACCGATTAGCGACAATGATATTCCAGATATTATCGAACGCTTTCATCATCTTGAAAAAGAAGCAGAACGTCAGAGAACGGATCAATCTTTCTTTGTTCCAGTTGCTGAGATAAAGGAAAATGATTATGATTTGTCTATCAATAAATATAAAGAGATTGAGTATGAAAAAGTTGAGTATGAACCAACAGAAGTCATCTTAAAGAAAATCAATGATTTAGAAAAAGAAATTCAAGCTGGCTTGGCTGAATTGGAAAAATTACTCAAGTAGGGAGGTGGCTGTATGAAAAAAGTGAAGTTGGGGGAAATCTTATCTCTAAAAAAAGGAAAGAAAGCCACTGTACTTGCTGAACAAACAACTCTAAGCCAACGTTATATTCAAATAGATGATTTAAGAAATAATAATAATTTAAAATTCACTGAAAGTTTAAATATGACTGAAGCACTCCCAGATGATATTCTGATAGCATGGGATGGTGCTAATGCAGGAACAATTGGTTGTGGGTTATCGGGAGCTGTTGGTAGTACAATTACGGTCTTAAAAAAGAATGAGCGATACAAAGAAAAAATTATATCAGATTACTTGGGAGTCTTTTTGGAAAGTAAATCGCAGTATTTACGAGATCATTCAACAGGTGCAACAATTCCTCATTTAAACAAGAATATATTACTTAATTTACAATTAGAATTGCTAGGTATCGAGGAACAAGAGAACATTATCTGTATTCTTAATACGATTAAAAGGCTTATTACTAAAAGAAAATTGCAGTTAGATGAACTAAACTTGCTCGTCAAATCCCGAT